>NZ_CP031142.1:5065000-5232500 GCF_014697215.1 Saccharopolyspora pogona | reverse complement strand
GCCAGTAAACGGCGGTGGTAACTATAACCATCCTAAGGTAGCGAAATTCCTTGTCGGGTAAGTTCCGACCTGCACGAATGGCGTAACGACTTCTCCGCTGTCTCGACCACAGGCCCGGTGAAATTGCAGTACGAGTAAAGATGCTCGTTTCGCGCGGCAGGACGGAAAGACCCCGGGACCTTTACTATAGCTTGGTATTGGTGTTTGGTTCGGCTTGTGTAGGATAGGTGGGAGACTGTGAAGCATTCACGCTAGTGGGTGTGGAGTCGTTGGTGAAATACCACTCTGGTCGTTCCGGGCATCTAACTCGGGTCCGTGATCCGGATCGGGGACAGTGCCTGGTGGGTAGTTTAACTGGGGCGGTTGCCTCCCAAAGAGTAACGGAGGCGCCCAAAGGTTCCCTCAGCCTGGTTGGCAATCAGGTGTTGAGTGTAAGTGTATAAGGGAGCTTGACTGTGAGACTGACGGGTCGAGCAGGTGCGAAAGCAGGGACTAGTGATCCGGCACTGGCTGGTGGAAGCGGTGTCGCTCAACGGATAAAAGGTACCCCGGGGATAACAGGCTGATCTTGCCCAAGAGTCCATATCGACGGCATGGTTTGGCACCTCGATGTCGGCTCGTCGCATCCTGGGGCTGGAGTTGGTCCCAAGGGTTGGGCTGTTCGCCCATTAAAGCGGCACGCGAGCTGGGTTTAGAACGTCGTGAGACAGTTCGGTCCCTATCCGCCGCGCGCGCAGGAGACTTGCGGAAGGCTGTCCCTAGTACGAGAGGACCGGGACGGACGAACCTCTGGTGTGCCAGTCGTTCTGCCAAGAGCGTGGCTGGTTGGCTATGTTCGGGAGGGATAACCGCTGAAAGCATCTAAGCGGGAAGCCTGTTCCTAGATGAGGTCTCCCACCCGTTGTGGGTTAAGGCCCCCAAGAGATGATTGGGTTGACAGGCCAGATATGGAAGCACGGTAACGTGTGGAGTTGACTGGTGCTGATAGGCCGAGGACTTGCTCACAAAGATTGCTACGCACCCACTATACGGTTCTGGGACAACAACCAGAACCTATTTGATAATAGAACATGTGTCATTCGTGTTCTGACGCCTGGTTTCCTGTCGTTTTCGGCGGGTTGAGGGTTGTCGGTGGCGATGGCGGGGAGGGTCCGCCCGGTCCCATTCCGAACCCGGTAGCTAAGCTCCCCAGCGCTGATGGTACTGCACTCGACAGGGTGTGGGAGAGTAAGACACCGCCGACACACTATTTGAAGGGGCCCCTTCTTCCATTCCGGAAGAAGGGGCCCCTTCTCATTTCCAAGGCGATCCGGAGCAGCGCTGGTGGTGTGACGCGAACTACAGTCGGAGCGTGGACGATGCCAAGCTCAGCAACGACCAGCGCACGCTGAAGCCTCGCAGCAGCGAGGTCACCGAAGGTATGGAACGGGCCGCGGCGCGCGGCATGCTGCGCGCCGTCGGCATGCAGGACGCCGACTTCGCGAAGCCGCAGATCGGGGTCGCGTCATCTTGGAACGAGATCACCCCGTGCAACCTCTCGCTGCAGCGCCTGGCCCAGGCGGCGAAGGAAGGCGTGCACGCGGCCGGCGGCTATCCGATGGAGTTCGGCACCATTTCGGTCTCCGACGGCATCTCGATGGGGCACGTCGGCATGCACTACTCCCTGGTGTCGCGGGAGATCATCGCCGACTCCGTCGAGACCGTGATGGAGGCCGAACGGCTGGACGGCTCGGTGCTGCTCGCCGGCTGCGACAAGAGCCTGCCGGGCATGTTGATGGCCGCGGCCCGACTCGACCTGGCCTCGGTGTTCGTCTACGCCGGTTCGATCCTGCCTGGGCGCGTCGACGACCGCGAGGTCACCATCATCGATGCTTTCGAAGCGGTCGGTGCGTGCGCGCGCGGCCTGATCACGCGCGCGGAGGTCGACCGCATCGAGCGCGCGATCTGTCCTGGTGAGGGCGCTTGCGGCGGGATGTACACCGCAAACACCATGGCCTGCGCGGCCGAAGCGCTCGGCATGTCGGTCCCGGGTTCGGCCAGTCCGCCATCGGTGGATCGGCGTCGCGACGCGAGCGCCCGCGAAGCCGGCCGCGTGGTGGTCGGCATGCTGGCCCGGCAGCTGACCGCCCGGCAGATCCTCACCAAGGAGGCGTTCGAGAACGCGATCGCCGTGACCATGGCCTTCGGCGGGTCGACCAATGCCGTGCTGCACCTTCTCGCCATCGCGCGGGAAGCCGAGGTCGATCTGCAGTTGGACGACTTCAACCGGATCGGCGACCGGGTGCCGCACCTGGCGGACGTCAAGCCGTTCGGCCGGTACGTGATGCCCGCGGTGGACCGGATCGGTGGAGTGCCGGTGGTCATGAAGGCCCTGCTGGACGCGGGCCTGTTGCACGGCGACTGCATGACGGTGACCGGTCGCACCGTTGCGGAGAACCTCGCCGAGCTCGACCCTCCGGAGCTGGACGGCGAGGTGCTGCACCAGCTGTCGAACCCGATCCACCCCACCGGCGGTCTCACCATCCTGCGCGGATCGTTGGCGCCCGACGGCGCGGTGGTCAAGAGCGCGGGCTTCGATTCAACGAGTTTCGAAGGTACGGCAAGGGTTTTCGACGGCGAGCAGGGCGCCATGGACGCCGTGGAGGACGGCTCGCTGAAGCCCGGTGACGTCGTCATCATCCGCTACGAGGGGCCGCGCGGCGGGCCGGGGATGCGGGAGATGCTCGCAGTGACCGGCGCGATCAAGGGCGCCGGCCTCGGCAAGGACGTCCTGCTGGTCACCGATGGCCGATTCTCCGGCGGCACCACCGGGCTGTGCATCGGGCACGTCGCGCCGGAAGCGACTGATGGCGGCCCTATCGCGTTGGTGCAGGACGGCGACCCGATCCGCCTCGATCTCACCAACCGCACCCTGGACCTGCTCGTCGACGGCGATGAACTCGTGCGGCGCCGCGAGCACTGGTCCCCACCGGCTCCGCGTCTCCGCAAAGGCGTGCTCGGCAAGTATGCGAAGCTGGTCGGCTCCGCGTCGGAAGGAGCGGTTTGCTCGTGATCAGGACCGTAGGTCCTGCTGCGGTTGCAGCTGTGCCTGGGCCTGGAGCTGTTCCGCCTCTTCCTTGCTGATCGGAGACGTCTTGCCGCACCATTTGCAGGTCAGCGCGTACCGGGTGCCGGCCGGGAATAGCGGGACGAAGAACAGCGTGAACTTCGTGACGCCCTTGTTGAGGGTCGTCGCGTACGTCCCGCGGCAGCCCGGGCAGACGAGCACCAGGCCGGCCAGCCGTTGGACGGTGCTCCGGAATCCTCAGATGATCAAATTTTTTCCCCTGAGACGGTGTGATCGGCAGCCGACGTTAGGGCACGTGCCGGCGGCGGGCCTGAATACGGCGGTTCGCTACATCGTCGACGGGTGGGAGTGATCACAATTGAAGCGAACGGCCTGTTCACTCCGCCTAGGAGCCTGTTGCGTTTTCGGCGAAAACGGCTGAACCGAAGTACCAAATCAGTCTCGATCGCCGCCGTTTGTCCGCCAGTGGCCATCTCAGCCGTGATCGATCGATCACGGTCCGTGGTGGGCGTAATTTTGCAACAGGCTCCTAGTGTCCTGCGCCGGAGATGCGTTGACAATATGATCGGAGTGACTCCAAGATCTCGTCAGCGTTCTTGGTCCAGATGAACGGCCGGGGATCGTTGTTCCACTCGTCGATCCAGTTGCGGATATCGGCCTCGAGTGCCTGGACGCTGGTGTGCACGCCGCGTTGCAGGAGTTTGGTGGTCAATTCGCCGAACCAGCGTTCGACCTGGTTGATCCAGGACGATCCGGTCGGGATGAAGTGGATTTGGAATCGAGGATGCTTCGCTAGCCATTTCTGGATGATCTCAGTTTTGTGGGTGGCGTAGTTGTCACAAATGACATGGACGCCTAACTCCGCCGGTACGGTCTTGTCGATCTTGGTGAGAAATTTGCGGAACTCGACCGAGCGGTGCCGGCGGTGCAGCGAGGAGATGACCTTGCCGGTGGCGATGTCGAAGGCGGCGAACAGGCTGGTGACACCGTGACGGACGTAGTCGTGGGTGCGGCGTTCGGGCATGCCGGGCATCATCGGCAACACCGGCTGGGACCTCTCCAGTGCTTGCACCTGGGATTTCTCATCGGTGCATAGCACCACTGCGTTCTCGGGCGGGTTCATATACAGGCCGACGACGTTACGGACCTTCTCGATGAACTGCGGATCGGTAGAGAGCTTGAATGTGTCGGCCAAGTGGGGTTTAAGGTTGAACGCTTCCCAGATCCGCCCCACGGTCGATTTACTCAGCCCGGAACGCTTCGCCATCGATGCACGCGACCAATGCGTCGCGTTGTTCGGTTTCTCTTCCAACGTCGAGACGACCACCTTCTCCACCTGTTCGTCGGTGATCTTCCGCGGCGCGCCTGGGCGATCCTCGTCGGCCAACCCCTCCAGTCGTCGCTGGACAAACCGCGACCGCCACTTGCCCACCGTCGGTCGCGCCACCCGCAACTGCTCGGCGATATCCACATTGGACAAACCATCGGCGCATGCCAGCACAATCCGACACCGCAACGCCAAAGCCTGCGAACTCTTCGCCCGCCGAGCCCAACGCTGCAACGTCGAACGCTCATCGTCGGTCAGCACCAACTCAGCCTTCGGCCGCCCAGTCCTCGCCATTCCCGCAGTATAGCCTATTTAGACCATGAATTTCCGGTGCAGGACACTAGTGGCGTGAACAGGCCGTTCGCTTCACCTGGTCGGTCGGGAGTCAGTCCCACTTGAGGGAGCCGCCGGACTGGTATTCGTTGACCCGGGTTTCGAAGAAGTTCTTCTCCTTCTTCAGGTCCATGGCCTCCGATATCCACGGGAAGGGGTTGTCGGCTTCCGGGAAGACCGGTTCCAGGCCGAGCTGGGCGCAGCGCCGGTTGGTGATGAAGTGCATGTACTGGGCGCAGAGGTCGGCGTTGATGCCGAGGATGCCGCGGGGCATCGTGTCGCGACCGTAGGCGATTTCCAGCTCACAGGCTTCGGTGAGCATCTGCCGGATCTCGGCCTGGAATTCCTCGGTCCACAGGTGCGGGTTTTCCAGCTTGATCTGGTTGATGCAGTCGATGCCGAAGTTCAGGTGGATCGATTCATCGCGCAGGATGTACTGGTACTGCTCGGCGATGCCGACCATCTTGTTCCGCCGGCCCAGCGCGAGGATCTGCGCGAACCCGGTGTAGAACCACATGCCTTCGAAGATCACGTAGAAGGCGACGAGGTCGCGGAGGAAGGCCTGGTCGGCCTCGGTGCTGCCGGTGGTGAAGTCCGGGTCTTCCAGGCTGCGCGTGTACTGCAGCGCCCAGGCGTCCTTGTCGGCGATCGACGGAATCTCCCGGTACATGTTGAACAGCTCGCCCTCGTCGAGGCCGAGGCTTTCACAGATGTACTGGAAGGTGTGGGTGTGCACGGCCTCCTCGAAGGCCTGCCGCAGCAGGTACTGGCGGCATTCGGGGTTGGTGATGTGCCGGTAGACGGCGAGGACGATGTTGTTGGCCACCAGGGATTCGGCGGTGGCGAAGAAGCCGAGGTTGCGTTTGAGCAGCAGGCGTTCGTCGTCGCTGAGACCGTCGGTGGACTTCCACAGCGCGATGTCGGCCTGCATCGAGATCTCGGTGGGCATCCAGTGGTTGTTGCAGCCCGCGAGGTACTTCTCCCAGGCCCACCCGTACTTGAGGGGGAGCAGCTGGTTGACGTCGGCACGGGCGTTGATCATCGCCTTGTCTCCGACGTCGACGCGCCCACCGGCGCGGTCGATCTCGCCGAGCCCGGCGGCCGAGGATGGGGACTCCAGGGACGTCATGCTGTGTTGCTCCAAGGGAAATCGCGCAGGTCGAGTCCGCGCGTCGAACAGGACTTGACTGGGACCCGGCCTCGGGGTGCCGCAATTTCAATGGAAATCGGCGATTCGATTTCCATTGAAATTGCGGCGGGACCCGGGTGGGGGTGTTACTGGCAGGCTTCGCAGTCGGGGTCTTCGACCGAGCAAGCAGCGCCGGTCGCGGTCGGCGCCGTCGGGACGGCGTTGAGCTTGCCGTCGGTGCCGCGCAGGGTGCTCTTCTCCACGTGGGTCGCGCTCGTGGAGCGCAGGTAGTACGTGGTCTTGAGGCCCTTCCGCCAGGCGAGGCGGTAGAGCTCGTCGAGCGTTCGGCCGCTGGGCCGGGAGACGTAGAGGTTCAGCGACTGCGCCTGGTCGATCCATTTCTGCCGGCGCGCCGCCGCCTCCACCAGCCAGTGCGGCTCGATCTCGAACGCGGTGGCGTAGAGCTCCTTGAACTGCTGTGGGATCCGCTCGATCGGCAGCAGGCTGCCGTCGTGGAACTTGAGGTCGGCGATCATCGCCTCGTCCCACAGCCCGGCCTGCTTCAGGTCGGCGACCAGGTGCGGGTTGACCACGGTGAAGTCGCCGGACATGTTCGCCTTGACGTACAGGTTGCGGTAGACCGGCTCGATCGACTGGTTCACGCCGCAGATGTTGGAGATCGTGGCGGTCGGGGCGATGGCCATCACGTTGGAGTTGCGCATCCCTACGGTGCGCACCCGCTCACGCAGCGCCTCCCAGTCCAGGGTGGACGAGCGGTCAAGGTCGACGTCGCCGCCGCGGGCGTCGGCGAGCAGGTCGAGCGAGTCGATGGGCAGGATTCCCTGGTTCCACAGCGATCCGTCGAAGGACTCGTACCGACCCCGCTCGGCGGCGAGCTCGCTGGACGCGGCGATCGCGTGGTAGCTGATCTGCTCCATGCTGCGGTCGGCGAACTCGACGGCGGCCTCCGACGAAACCGGGATGCGCTGCGCGAACAGCGCGTCCGCGAAGCCCATGAGGCCCAGCCCGATCGGCCGGTGCCGCAGGTTGGACCGGCGTGCCTCGGGGATCGTGTAGAAGTTGATGTCGATGACGTTGTCCAGCATCCGGACGGCGGTGCGCGTGGTGCGCTCCAGCTTCGCGGCGTCGATGCCGTCGGCGTTGACGTGCCGGGCCAGGTTGACCGACCCGAGGTTGCACACGGCCACCTCGTCGGTGCTGGTGTTCAGGGTGATCTCGGTGCACAGGTTGGAGGAGTGCACGACCCCGCTGTGCTGCTGCGGCGACCGCAGGTTGCACGGGTCCTTGAAGGTGATCCAGGGGTGGCCGGTCTCGAAGAGCATCGTCAGCATCCGCCGCCACAGCTCCACCGCGCGCACCCGGCGGAACACGCGGATCTCGCCGCGGTCGGCGGCCTGCTCGTAGGCGCGGTAGCGCTCGGCGAACGCCTTGCCGTAGAGGTCGTGCAGGTCAGGCGTCTCATCCGGGGAGAACAGCGTCCACTGCTCATCGGCCTCGACGCGGCGCAGGAACTCGTCGGGCACCCAGTTCGCGGTGTTCATGTCGTGGGTGCGGCGGCGGTCGTCGCCGGTGTTCTTGCGCAGGTCGAGGAACTCCTCGACGTCGATGTGCCAGGTCTCCAGGTATGCGCACACCGCGCCCTTGCGCCGGCCGCCCTGGTTGACCGCCACGGCGGTGTCGTTGGCGATCTTCAGGAATGGCACCACGCCCTGGGACTTGCCGTTGGTGCCGTTGATGTGGGCGCCGATGCCGCGCACCGGCGTCCAGTCGTTGCCCAGTCCGCCCGCATACTTCGACAGCCGCGCGTTGTTGCTGATGGAGTGGAAGATCCCGGACAGGTCGTCGTCCACAGTGGTCAGGAAGCACGAGGACAGCTGCGGCCGGGTGGTGCCGGCGTTGAACAGGGTCGGCGTCGAGCACATGAAGTCGAACGTCGACAGCAGGTGGTAGAACTCGATCGCCCGCGCCTCGCGGTCGTCCTCGCGCAGCGCCAGGCCCATCGCGACCCGCATGAAGAACGCCTGTGGCAGCTCGAAGCGGGTGCCGTCTTCGTGCAGGAAGTAGCGGTCGTAGAGAGTCTGCAGGCCGAGGAAGCCGAAGGTCAGGTCGCGTTCCGGCACCAGGGTGCGGCCCAGCCGGTCGAGGTCGAAGGAGCCCAGCTCCGGGTCGAGCCGCTCCAGTTCGACACCGCGGCGCACGTAGTCGGCGAAGTACGCCGGGTAGTGGTCGCTCATCTGCTCCTGGTCGGCCTCCTGCGGCTCGCCCAGGAAGCTCAGCGCCTCGCGGCGCATCCGGTCCAGCAGGAGGCGGGCCGTGACCTGAGAATAGTTCGGCTCGGTCTCGATTAGCGTGCGTGCCGCCATGACCTGGGCCAGCGAGAGCTCGTCGTCGCTGATACCGGCGTAGCCGGTGCGCCGCACCTCTTCGAGCACGGCATCGGCCGACACGCCGGGTAGTCCGGCGCAGGCGTGGTGGACCACAGTGGACACGCGGGTCCAGTCGTTGAGTGTCGCCGTCACGGGCTCTCTCCCTCGCGAGCTCGGCGGACCACGACGGCGCGCGAGGAGACACGGCGGCAGGAGCCGCTGGTCGTCCGCGCGGACCCGCCCTCGAAGTCCCGGACAGCACGCTTCGCAGCGTGCACCGGCGGCAGGTCTTCGGACTCACGGGCGGCCTACTGATCGTGGCTTCCCAGGCTGCTCGCCCAGTGCTCTACCCGCTGCCGTCAGGCAGCCGGGTCACGACGTTCGTTCCCGTTCACCGCTGCGGGGCAGTCCCGGATTCGCACCGGGTTCCCTCTTGCCTCACCGGACGCCTCCGGTGAACCACCAGCGAGCGACACACTACATGTTGGGTTCGGGGAGTGATCAGATGGGCAGATAACGGAGTGTCGTGGTCCCGGTCGACAGTGCGGGCGAGGTGGCCGAGACTTGGCGGCCGGAGGCCGGCGAAAGGGGTAGCGGTGGACGAGGCGAAGCTCCTGTCGTTGGTTTCGGAGTTGACAGCCGCGGAGAAGGCGCGGTTGCTGACCGGTGCCGACCTCTGGACCCTGCACCCGATGCCGAAGATCGGGCTGCGGGCGTTGGTGCTCTCCGACGGGCCGAACGGGGTGCGCGGCACGGCATGGGACGAGCGCGACACGTCGCTGCTGTTCCCGGTGGCGTCCGCGCTGGCGGCGACCTGGGATCGGGCGGCGGCGCGGACCGCGGGTGAGGTGTTCGGCGACGAGGCGCGCCGCCGGGGTGTGCACGTGGTGCTGGCGCCGACGATCAACGTGCACCGAAGTCCTTTCGGGGGCAGGAATTTCGAGAACTTCTCGGAGGATCCGCTGCTGATCGCCGAGATCGGTGCCGAGGTCGTCGCGGGCATCCAGTCGCGCGGGGTGGCCGCGACTCCGAAGCACTACGTCGCCAACGACAGCGAAACCGAGCGGCTCAGCTACGACGCGGTGGTCGACGAGCAGGCGCTGCGCGAGATCTACCTCAAGCCGTTCGAGCGGATCGTGGCGAAGGCTTCGCCGTGGGCGATGATGGCCGCCTACAACTCGGTGAACGGGCGCACGATGACCGAGAATTCCGCTCTGGTGAACGATGTCCTCAAGGGCGAGTGGGCGTGGGACGGGATGCTCGTATCGGACTGGTTCGCCACCCGCTCGCTGGAGGCGGCGGCGCTCGGCGGCCTCGACCTGGCCATGCCCGGTCCGAAAAGCGCGTGGAGCGACGGGAAACTCGCAGAGGCCGTGGCGCGGCGCAAGGTCCCGGAAGAAGTTCTCGACGACAAGGTCCTGCGGGTGCTGAGGTTGGCCGATCGGGTAGGTGCTTTCGAAGATTCCGAACCCGGCGGCGGGCCTTCGGGGGAGGCCAGGCCGGTCATCCGGCGGCTCGCGACGCAGGGATTCGTGTTGTTGCGCAACGAGATCGTGGATGATGCGCCGCTGCTGCCGATCGACCCGAAGGTCGCTAAGGTCGCGATGATCGGCGAGAACGCCACCATCCCGGTGGTGCAGGGAGGCGGGTCGTCGCACGTTAGCCCGCCGCACGTGGTGACTCCGCTGGATGGATTGCGCGCGGCGCTTCCCGACGCGGATGTGGTTTACCAGCGCGGTGTGCGGCATCGGCGGTTGCTGGACGTGATCCCGCGCGCGGAGGTTGCTGATCCGGCTGGCGAGGGCACCGGTATCCGGGTCGAATACCTCGGCAACAAGGGAGAAGTCCTCGACAGCGAGCTGCGCGGAACCGAGCGGCTGATGTGGCTCGGCGGCCTGCCGTCCGGGGCGAAGGAGTTGCGGTTGCAGGGGAAGCTCCAACTCGATCTCGGCGAGCACGTGTTCGGGGTGAACGGCACCGGGCGCTTCCGCGTCGAGCTCTCCGGCCGGGAGGTGCTGGCTGCGGGCGTGGTGCGCACCAACGGGATCGACGACCCGCTGGGCGGCATGCTGGAACCGCCCGAGCAGCGGTTCAACGTCGTGCTCGTCGAGTCGGACTTGGACGCCGACGGCCGGGCAGCCATGACCGTCGAGTTCACCCCGCAGCGCCCCGACGCGCTGGTGGCGGTCGGGATCGGGCACCGAGCGCAGGAGTGGGACGACGCGAGCGAACTCGCCGCCGCGCTGGCGATCGCCCGCGACTCCGACGTCGCGGTCGTCGTGGTTGGCACCAACGACGAGGTCGAGACCGAGGGCCGCGACCGCGTCTCGCTGGACCTGCCGGGTGCCCAGAACGAGCTGGTACGCAAGGTTGCCGCGGTGAACCCGAGCACGGTCGTGGTGGTCAACGCCGGGTCGCCGGTGCTGATGCCCTGGGCGTCAGACGTCCGCGCGGTGCTGTGGACGTGGTTCGGCAGCCAGGAGTACGGGGACGCGCTGGCCGACGTGCTGCTGGGCCGGGCAGAACCCGGCGGGAGGTTGCCGACCACCTTCCCGGCCGAACTGGGCGACGTCCCGGTGCCGCTGCCCGGCGTGCAGCCGGTGGACGGCGAACTGCACTACACCGAGGGAACCCTGGTCGGCTACCGCGCTTACCAGGACCGGGGCGTCAATCCGGCGTTCCACTTCGGACACGGGCTCGGGTACACGACCTGGGAATACCTGGCGGCCGTCGCCGAAGGCGAGGTCGTGCGGGTGAAGCTTCGCAACACCGGCGACCGAGCGGGACGCGAGGTCGTGCAGGTGTACGCGGCGGAGCCGTTGCGGCTGGCGGGGTTCACCGTCGCCGAGGCCGAGGCGGGAGCCGAGGTGTCGGTGGTGGTGGACGTCGAGCCGGGCGGCGAGTTCGCGGTGGGGCGCAGCGCCGGGGACCTGCGGATTCGCGCAGCGAAGAGCCCGTGAGTCCGGCGGACCCACGGGCTCTTCGCTCGGTCACTGCTGCGGGAAGGCCTTCTGCAGGTCGTCCAGGACCAGGTTGGCGGCGATCGGGCCGAGGCCGAGGAACCAGGTGTCGTCGTGCACCTCGACGGCCTTGCCGTTCTTCACGACGCCGAGCGTCGTCCACTGCACGGAGTCGACCACGTCGGTCAGCTGCTGCTTGGCGCTTTCGCCGTAGGCGGCGTAGAACAGCTGGTCGCCGTCGGCCTGGGAGATCTGCTCGCGGCTGATCTTGGTGAAGGTCTGGTCGGTCTGCTGGTTGTCGGGGCGGCCGAAGCCCGCGTCGGCCAGGATCGTGCCGATGAACGAGCCCTTGCCGTACAGGCGGATGTCGCCGGGGATGAACCGCAGCATGCTGATCTTGCGGGCGGCGGGGTCGCCGGCCTGCTTGCCGATGTCGGCGGCGCGTTGCTGGTAGACGTCGAGGATCTGCTGCGCCTCGGCCTTCTTGCCCAGCGCCTCGGCGTAGAGCAGGAAGTTCTGCTTCCAGGTCTTGCCGACACTCTCGGCGAACACCGTCGGCGCGATCTTGCTCAGCGCGTCGTAGTTCTGGTCGTCGCGCACCTTGCTGGAGAGGATCAGGTCGGGCTTGAGCGCGGCGATCTTCTCCAGGTTGGGCGAGCCGATGGTGCCGACAATCTCGATGTTGCCGGCCTTCTCGGCCAGGTACGGCTGCAGGGCCTTGTTGGCGTCCGGCAGCACGGTGCCGACCGGCTTGATTCCCAGCGCCAGCACCGCGTCGAGCTCCCCGGTGTCGAGCACGACGACGCGCTGCGGGTTGCCGGCGATCTTGGTCTGCCCCTTGGCGTGCGTGACGATTCGCTCGTCGCCCTGGGGCGCGGCGGGCTGCTCGGGAGTCGACGAGCCGCACGCGGCGACGGTGCCGAGCGCGAGCACTGCGGTAACAGCCGCGAGCAGTCGACGGGGACGGAACATGGTGCTCCCTGCTTTTGGTTGGCTCAAAAGTTTGGCAAGCCTAACCTGGCCGGGGGATGGAAACCAGCTTTGAGAGGGTTGTCACGGGTGAGCCGCCGCGAAGGTGATCATGACGTGGTAGAGGGGCGGACATGGAGTCGTTGATCCCGCGGGAGCGGGCCGAGATAGCGCCGGGTGCGGTGCACCTGCCCGACTGGCTCGACCTCGGCCAGCAGCGCGAACTGGTCGTCGCGTGCCGGGAGTGGGCGCGCTCCCCGGCGGGCATGCGCTCCGCGCGGTTGCCGAGCGGGGGAGTGATGTCGGTGCGCACCGTGTGCCTCGGCTGGCACTGGTACCCCTACCGGTACTCGCGAACTGTCGACGACGGAGACGGCTCGCCGGTGACGCCGTTCCCGGACTGGCTCGGTGACTTGGGGCGCAGAGCGCTGGCCGACGCCTACGGCCGCGCCGCCGACGGCTACCGCCCGGACGTCGCGCTGGTCAACTTCTACGACGACACGGCGCGGATGGGAATGCACCAGGATCGCGACGAGCAGAGCCGGGAGCCGGTGGTGTCGCTGAGCCTCGGTGACACGTGCGTCTTCAGGTTCGGCAACACGGAGAACCGGAACCGGCCGTGGACGGATGTGGAACTGTGCTCGGGAGACCTGTTCGTCTTCGGCGGCGAATCCCGCCTGGCGTACCACGGAGTCCCGAAGACGCACCCGGGAACGGGACCGAACATAGGCATGACGGCAGGTCGCCTGAACATGACCCTCCGAGTGTCCGGAATGGACTGAGGTTCCAGCAGGTCAACGCCCGTGAGTACTTTGAGGTGCTACAGCACCTCAAACCGCTCACGGCCACTGACCAGTGGAAATGCGGCCGCGATCCGTCGTCAGAGCGTGGTCAGGAACATGTAGCCCATACTCAGGGAGAGGACCAGTTCGGTGGTGGCCGTCAGCCTGGGGCGGTCTCGGGGCGGGCGGATCAGGTCGGTTCCGGCGAAGCCGGCGCTGAGCAGGCAGTAGGTCATCAGCACCCAGGCCACCAGCGGAAAAGCGAAGCCCGCAGGCTGTGCGCCGACGACGGCCAGCGCGCTGCCGTGCGAGTGGCCGGACGAATGTGCGGTGGACAACGACAACAGGCCTGAACTGGGCCCGTGCGGCCGAGCGGCGGCGAACATGTACGCCATGGCCAACCCGCTGACCAAGTGGTGCAGGTAGGTCAGGGCCGGACGCCGACGCAGCGCCAGCACGCCCATCCAAACGGCGTTCGCGACGAACAGCGCAGCCCACGCGCCGGGCGGAAGCACCTGGGGCAGGAACATCGCGGACATCCCGATGCCCATCAAGACGTGAGCAACGTCCACGCTCCCGCAGCCACCCCAAGCCTCCGGAAGCCGCCAACGGCGGACCACCAGCCGAACCAAGCACGCCAAGGTCACCGCGATGACCGCCCCGCCCAACACCTGGTCGACCACCAACAACCCCCGGCGTCCGATCGGCAACCCGAGGTACCCGATTGTTCGCGCCCCACCACCCGAGGTCTAGGTCCAGTCGGTGCTTTCAAACACCAACCCAAAGCAACAACGAAGACCACAACCAAGAAGTCCACGTTGGACAAATCAACAACCGCCCAACCCATGCGTCGGCGAAGCCGCACCAAATGCGCACGCCCACAAAAATAGTGACGCCACTCACCCAGGCAACAAGAAAGCCACCTGCTCCAAAAGGATGCTTTCAAGGCACAGCGGCTACCTAGGCCCGGAAGCGTCCCTGCCGGATGCGGACTCCGAAACCAAGCCACCGCACCGTGGGGGGTTTGGGGGGTTCGACCCCCCAATACAATGACGAGATATGAAAACGCAAAACGCCCCGCGTAAGCAGGGCGTCTCACATATCGAGTGCGCCAACAGGGACTCGAACCCCGAACCCGCTGATTAAGAGTCAGCTGCTCTGCCAGTTGAGCTATTGGCGCTAGCTATCGGTCAGGTTTTGATCGGCTCGGTTCCTTTTCGGTTCCGCCCCGGTCTCCCTGGCGACGTGGAAAACATTAGCACGGCGCTGTGGGGGTGCCGAAGAGGGGGTCGGTTTTGGCGCGGGCGAGGTTGTCGGGGGTGGGGACGCAACCCGCGGGCGGGGTGTTGCGTCTCATGGAGGGTGGTCAGTCAGGGGAGATCACCCTATGTGTGCAGCCCGGTCCCTTCACTCACTGTCGGGGCATTGCTGCACACTGTTCTCAGGCGTAGTGGCGCATCGGAGCGGACGGACAGTTGCCCATGAGGGAGTGGAGTAATTCGGTCGGGGTGCCCGTACGGGTGTCACGACTGCTGACAATGTTGATCTTCGGTTTGGTGGCGTTGCTCGTCGCCGGCTGCAGCGGGTCCGGTTCCACGGCGTCCGGCGAGGTGGCGTCCGCGCCGACGTTGGAGCTGGCACCGCAGAACGGGGCCAAGGACATTTCGCCGACCGGCCCGATCAGCGCGAAGGCGATCAACGGCAAGATCGTCGAGGCGGTGCTGACCAACGCGGAAGGCAACGCGATGGCCGGCGCCATCGCGCCGGACGGGGCCAGCTGGGCCACCACCGAGAAGCTCGGTTACGGCACGACCTACACGCTGTCCGTGACCGCGCAGGGGGCGAACGGGCCGGCGATCACCCAGCAGTCCACCTTCAGCACCATTTCACCCGGCAATCAGACCTTCGTGTCGATGAACCCGCTGGACGGGCAGACCGTCGGCGTCGGCCAGCCGCTGGCGTTCTACTTCAGCGAGAAGGCCCCGGCGCCGGACAAGGCGAAGGCCGAGGAAGCGATCAAGATCCGCACCGAGCCTGCGGTGGAGGGCGCTTTCTACTGGTTCAACAGCCGCGAGGTGCACTGGCGGCCGAAGGAGTACTGGAAGCCGGGCACCAAGGTGTCGATCGACGTCGACGTGTACGGAAGGGACCTCGGCAACGGCGCCTGGGGCGAGGAGGACCGTAAGGCGACCATCACCATCGGCGACGCGGTCGTGCTGAAGGCCGATGGCGCCACCCACAAGATGACCATCGAGAAGAACGGCAAGCTGCTGCGGACCATGCCGGTGTCGCTGGGCAAACCGTCGTTTCCGTCCAACAACGGCGTGCACGTGGTCACCGAGCACCACGCTACGAAGATGATGGACTCCTCCACCTACGGCCTGCCTGTCGAGGCGGGCGGCTACCGCACCGAGGTCCAGTGGGCGGTCCGGATCTCCAACGGCGGCGAGTTCCTGCACGCCGCGCCGTGGTCGGTGGGCGATCAGGGGCGGCGCAACGTCAGCCACGGGTGCATCAACATGAGCATGGCCGACGCCAAGTGGGTCTTCGACCTGCTGAAGAAGGGCGATGTCGTGCAGATCACCAACTCCGGCGGGCCGAACCTGCGCGCCTGGGACGGTTTCGGCGACTGGCAGGTCCCGTGGGGCCAGTGGGTGCAGGGCAACAAGTGAGTTGAAGCCGCGGGTGGTCGTTCCGGTCGGAACGACCACCCGCGGCCACCAGGACGATGACGAAAGGCCCCGTTCCAACTGGAACGGGGCCTTTCGTCATTGGGTGAGTGACGGGAATCGAACCCGCGACACCTGGGACCACAACCCAGTGCTCTACCGACTGAGCTACACCCACCGTGGCCGCTCGGACTAGCCCTCTCGGGCACCCTTGCCGGAGCAACGCTCATATCGTAGCGTGCGCCGTCACCCGGTTTTCCACCGGCTCCGGTTTATCCGGAGCGCGCTGGTCAGCGGCCGGATTCCGGGTTCTGGCCGGACTCCTCGCGGGCCTTTTCGGTGCCGCCGACGCCATCGCCGTCGAGCAGTTCGGCCGCCACCGCCTGGGCCTGCTCGCTGGTCGGCCCCGGCTGCGGTACGAACGCGGTCCGCCGGTAGTAGGCGAGCTCGCGGATGGACTCCCGGATGTCGGCGAGCGCGCGGTGGGCGAGGCCCTTCTCCGGCTGCGCGTAGTAGATGCGCGGGTACCAGCGGCGGCACAGCTCCTTGATGGACGACACGTCGACCATCCGGTAGTGCAGGTGGGCGTCCAGCCGCGGCATGTCGCGGGCGATGAAGCCACGGTCGGTGGCGATCGAGTTGCCGGCCAGCGGCGCGGACCGGCCGTCCGGCACGTACTGGCGGATGTAGTCCAGCACGCGCTGTTCGGCCTCTTCGAGCGTCACCGTGGAGCGGCGCACCTCTTCGGTGAGCCCGGAGCGGTCGTGCATCTCGCGGACCACGTCGGGCATTCCGGCGAGCTTCTCCTCGTCGGCGTGGATGACGATGTCCACGCCTTCGCCGAGGATGTTGAGGTCGGCATCGGTGACCAGGGCGGCGATCTCGATCAGCGCGTCCTTGCCGAGATCGAGACCGGTCATTTCGCAGTCGATCCACACTAGACGGTCGTTCACCCGAGGCAGCCTAACTCGACACGAGGGGTGATCGTGCAGCCCTGCCGGTCAGGCGTCCAAGCGGGCGAGCAGCTCGCGGGGCACGACCTTGCCGGTGGCGTTGCGCGGCAGCTCGTCGAGGAACACCACATCGCGGGGCATGGCGAATTTCGACAACCGGCCGCGGACCCGCTCACGCAGCTGCTCGGCGTCCAGCCGGCCGTCGGCTCGGAGCACCACGAACGCCGCTAGCCGCTGCCCGAACTCGGCGTCGTCGACTCCGATGACGGCGGTCTCGGACACCTCCGGCAGGCCGGCGATGACGTCCTCGGTCGCCTTGGGGTAGACGTTCTCGCCGCCGGCGATGATCATGTCGTCTTCGCGGCCGACGACGAACAACCGCGCGGCGGCGTCGAAGCGCCCGAGGTCTCCGGTCGACATCAGGCCGTCGTGGGTCTCCCGGCTGCTGCCGTTGGTGTAGCCCTCGAAGAGCATGTCGTTGCCGGCGAAGATCCGCCCGGTCGCACCGCGGCGCACCGGGGTTCCGTCATCGCCGAGGATGCGCACCGTCGTCCCGTGCGGTGGTCGGCCCGCCGTGCCCGGGGCGGCGCGCAGGTCGTGCGGTGTCGCGATGCTGACCCAGGACACCTCGGTGGAGCCGTAGAGGTTGTAGAGCACTGGCCCGAAGGCGCGCTGGAACCTGGTGGCCAGGTCGGCGGGCAGCGCAGAGCCGCTGCTCGCCACGACGCGCAACGTGCTGTGGTCGTACTCGTCGCGGACCCGTTCGGGGAGCTCGAGGATGCGCTGGAGCATCACCGGCACCGCGAACATCGATGTGCACTGGTTGCGCTGCACCGCGCCGAGCGACTGCTCGGGGTCGAACCGGCGGCGCAGCACCAGCGTCGCGCCGAGCACGGAGCCGAGCTGGAACGCGGCGAGGCCCCAGGTGTGGAACAGCGGTGCGCTGACCAAGATCCGGTCCCCGTTGCGCAGCGGCACGCGGGACAGGATCGACGCCGCGGGCGCGAGCCCCGGCGGATCGGGGCGGCGGGCGCCCTTCGGGGTTCCGGTGGTGCCGGAGGTGAGCACGATCATCCGGGAGTGCCGCTTCGGCCGGGGCAGGTGCTTGGCCGAGGACGTGGCGATCAGGTGCTCCAGCGTTTCGTGCCGGGTGGTGCCTTCGGTCCACGCCAGCACGGCTTCGAGGTCTTCGGGCAGGTCCGGCAGGTGGGCGCGGTATTCGGCGTCCAGGACCAGCAGGCCGACCCGCTGCTCGGCGATCACGTCGGCGAGCAGCGGGGTGCTCAGGCCCGTGTTGAGCAGAACCACGTCTATGCCGAGCTTGGCGGCGGCGACGATCGTCTCGATCGGCCCGTGGTGGTTGTGGCACAGCACGCCGATCCGGGTGCCTCGGGGAACCCGGATGCGCAGGCCGTTGGCGAGCCGGGTGGTGCGCTGCGAGAGTTCGGCGTAGCTGAGCGCGCCGCGCTCGTCGATCACGGCCGGGCGGTCGGCGTGGCGCACCGCGCCGACCGCGAAGCCCAGCGGCGGGGTGATGCCCCAGCGGCGCCAGGCGAGGACGATGCGCAGCAGCTTGTCCGGCCGAAGCGGGCTGATCACGCCCTGCTTGGTCAGGACGGACACCGTGTGCAGGCCCGACGTCCCGCGCCGTAGCAGCGCGGCTGATCGTTGCCAGAACGTGCTCACGCAGTCACCTCTCGGTTGCCAGGCTACCGGGAGTAGATAATGCCGCGAGCGGACTTGCGGGGGAAGACTGCGATCGTGAGCGCGGCGGCCGACGGACCGCCAGCCACCGCGCTCACGAGGGGATTCATTCCATTTCGGCGGCCACCACGATCGCGTCGCGCAGGGCCGCGCGCAGTCTGCCGACCTCCAGCGGGGAAAGCACCGCGGTCTCGCCCGCTGGAGCGATCACCACCACGTTCCCCTGGTTGATCAACACCGACATGTCCCGACGTCTGCCAGCGACATCGCGGCAGCTCACGTGCCACTGCCTGGCGGGCTCCACGATCCCAGCCTCCCTGTTGCAGTCCGCGCGCTCTGCCTCCCGCGCGCGGTGTTGATCGAGGGACGCAGCTGGACGCGCACCGTGACGACGGTTCTGCGCATAAGTCACCCGGAAAACTTCCGGGGTACCCCCAGTAAGGGGTACCGATACGCAGAGTGTCCGCAGTTTCAATTGAAACAATTGAAACTGCGGACACGGGGCGGGGTCGGCCGGTCTTCAGACCGGGCGGACCACCAGGCCGTTCGGTTCGGCGGTGAAGGTGACCGCGGCTTCCTCGAAGTCGGCGATCGGCAGCTCGTCGCGCACCAGCCGGTGCGGCGCGTCGAAGGCCTCGACCCGGATCTCGCGGGTGGTCAGCGTCCGCTCCGGGAAGTCCGTGCCGCCGACCTGGACCTTCAGCTCGCCGCCCTGCACCGTCATGGTCAGCCAGCCGCCGGGCACCATCAGCTGTTCACCGTCGGAGGTCAGGACCAGCCGGCTGGCACCGGGGTTCTCGGCGCGCACGGCGACGTGCGAGATCGCGACGTCGCGCTGGCCGGAGTCACCCGCCAGGGCGATCACGTCCCGCTTGATCTCCTCGGCGGGGCCGTCCCCGGGCTTCGGCGCGAGCACCGGGGCGCGCAGCTCGGCGGCCACCCGATAGGGCTGCCACGATCCGGCGCCGATCAGGTTGACCACCGCGGTGATCTCGACGTCGGCCAGCAGCCGGTCGCTGCCGGGAGCCGGAGTCACTTCGACCGCGGCGACGTCGCGCCGGTTCAGCAACTCGCGCAGCGCCTTCGCGCGCTGCCTGCTGTTGCGGTCGAATCCGCGGGTGATCGCCACCGTCCCCGAACCGGCGGCCGCCACGGCGGCTTCGGTCAGGTCCGCCAGCGGGGCCCAGATCCGGGCGGGATCCTCCGGCCGGGGCTGCCGGCGGGAACGGGCGAAGCTCAAGGCATCGGTCGTGGTTTCCATCATCAACCACTTTAGTCCGCGGCGAAGGGTTGCCTGGCCTGCCGGTGGTGACCTTCACGGTGTGAATTCGATCGCTGTGCCGGGCGCCAGGCGAGCGGCCGTGCGCCGATCGGAGCAGGCGGTCCACCCGCTCGCCGGCCGAGCGGTCTTGTCGCGGGGCGCACGCGGGGCAATGCTGAAGCGATCACCTAGCTAGGGGGCGGGGATGACCGAGGTGCACTTCCCTGAGTTGAGGCGGCAGCAGGCCGGTCGCGGTCCGGCGCGCGGAGTGCTGGTGTGCTGGCTGGTCGCGGACGGCAGCCGGGTGCACGTCGGCGATCGGGTGGCGGAGGTCCAGGTCGCCGGCGATTGCTGCGGCAGGACGATCGGGTGGGTTTCGGCGCTGGCCACCGGAACGCTCTGGCACCAGGTGCGGCCCGGCGAGGTGCTCACCGCCGGCGTGGTGGTGGGCCTGATCGACTGAACACGCCGAGGGCGTGGTCGCGCGGCGGTCCGGTTGTTAGGTTGGTGGCAGTGACGCGGGGTGCCTGGGCTGCCGGGCTGAGAACAGACCCGTTGAACCTGACCTAGCTCGTACTAGCGGAGGGACGTCATGGTTCCCAATGTGCTGACCATCGCAGGCACCGACCCCAGCGGCGGCGCCGGTGTGCAAGCCGATCTGAAGACCTTCTCCGCGCACGGCGCCTACGGCATGTCCGTGATCACCGCGTTGGTCGCGCAGACCACCACCGGTGTTTCCGACGTCCACGAGGTGCCGCCGGAGTTCATCACCGCGCAGCTGGTCACGCTGCTCGACGACGTGCGGGTGGACGCGGTCAAGATCGGCATGCTGGCCAACGCCGAGGTGATCCGTGCGGTGATCGGGGTCCTCGACCGCTACTCGCCGCCGCACGTCGTGCTGGACCCGGTGATGGTCGCCAAGAGCGGTGACCGGCTGCTCGTGCCGGAGGCGGTCAGCGTGCTGCGCGACGAGCTGCTGCCGCGCGTGGACCTGATCACCCCGAACCTGCCCGAGGCCGCCGATCTGCTGGGCGAGCCGGAGATCACCGACCCCGACGACATGCCCGCGCAGGCCGAGCGGCTGGCCGGGCTGGGCGCGAAGCAGGTGCTGCTAAAGGGCGGTCACCTCGACGGCCGGTCCAGCGTGGACCTGCTCTACGGCGACGGGATCGCCGAGTTCCTGTCCAGCGAGCGCGTCGTGACCACCAACGACCACGGCACCGGCTGCACGCTGTCGGCCGCGATCGCGGCCCTGCGTCCGCAGCGCGCGGACTGGCTCGACGCGGTGCGCGAGGCCAAGGAGTACCTGACGGAGGCTCTGCGCGCTTCCGACCGGCTCGACGTGGGCCACGGCCACGGCCCGGTGCACCACTTCCACCACTGGTGGTGATTGACGTTCCCCCGGTGTCGTGAGCGCTTTTGGTTGCCATAGCGCCGAAAAGTGCTCACGGTCCACCGAGAGGTCCCGCACCACAGGTCGAGACAGCTACGAGAGGTTCTGATGAGCAAGCTGCCCGCTCCGCCCGCCGACGGTTTCTGCGCCGAGGCATGGGCGCACACCGCCGATCTGCAGCAGGCGATCGTCGAGCACCCGTTCAACGCCGCGCTCACCGACGGCACCCTGGACCGCGACCGGTTCGCGTTCTACATCGTGCAGGACGCGCGCTACCTGGTCGGTTTCGCGCAGGCGCTGGCGGCCGCCGCGACGCGGTCCGACAACGCCGAGGACGCGGCGTTCCTGGCCGGTGCGTCCCAGGGCGCACTGGTCGAGGAGCGCCGGCTGCACGCCGGTTACGTCGCGGAGTTCGGCCTCACCGACGCCGAGACCGCCGGGGTCGACACGTCCCCGTCCTGCCTGGCCTACACCTCGTACCTGCGGGCGACCGCGCTGACCGAGCCGTATCCGGTGCTGCTGGCGGCGATCCTGCCGTGCTTCTGGGTGTACCAGCACGTGGGCACCACGATCCTGGAAGCCACCGGTGGTGCCGAAGATCATCCGTACCGGGCGTGGATCCAGACCTATGCCGACGACGAGTTCGCCGAGGCGGTGCTGACCGCGCGCGACCTCACCGACCGGGTCGCCAAGGGAGCCGACGCCGAGACCCGGCAGCGGATGCTCGACGCGTTCACCCGTGCGACTGAGTACGAGTGGCTGTTCTGGAACAGCGCTTGGATCAAGGAGGAGTGGCAGACTTCACGATTCCTGAACTAATCGCGAAACCCCTTGCAAGGTGGGAGGAACGCACTTCGACCCGGTGTGATCCGGTGCACGAACGGGGTCGTAACGAATCGCGGGCCGAAGCGATTCTCCCAGCGAGACGCCCGTCCGGGCGGGGACTTGGATGTGGGTTCTTCCCACCGTAGACGGAGTTTCGACGACCGTGGGCAATTCTATTCTGACTGTTCTCGTGGGCATGCTGGTGCCCGTGTTAGCGGCTGCGCCGTTCTACCTCGCCGACCGCCGTCGGGAGCAGCAGGATGCCGTCGAGGGCGACGAATAGGTCAGCCCCCGTAGATCTTCTTCGCGAGTTCTTCCTTGCCCCGCTTGAGTTCCTGCAACGCATTGGCGGCGAATCCACCGCTGGTCGGCATGGCCGGGATCCGCAGGCCTTCGCTGAGCGTCCAGCCGGAGCCGCAGTCGATCAGCGACCGGTGCTTGTTGGTGTAGTAGCCGGAGTTGATCGACACCGCGACCCCGTGCGCTCCGGCCGCGGCCGCCATCAGGTGCAGGTGGAACCGGCTGGACAGCCAGCGCTGCCCGGCCGCCGCGGGCAGCCCGTCGGCCATGATCTCGGAGAACGGGTAGAAGCGGGCGCCCGGTAGGTCGTGTTCCACCAGCGCGAAGACCTCGCGGTCCACGCGCGGGATGCCTTCGACGAAGCCGACCTGCTCGGGGCGCACGCCCCATTCGCCCAGCGTGTCCAACAGGAATCCGGCGAGCGCGGACACCGAATCGTCGAGCAGGTCCGACTGCAGGCACACCATGACCTCGCGCAGGTCGTCGTCCCGGTACAGCCCGGGTTCGACCCCGAAGAACATGTCGTCGCCGGTGTGCGAGGTGGCGCTGGACAGCGCCGCCGACGGCTCGTCGCGCACGTCGACGACCTCGAACTGCGCGGCGAGGTTGCGCAGCAGCGGTTCCGCTTCGTCGGCGACCGGCGACAGCCCTTGGCCGGTCATCACCGCCCGGCCGCCGGAACGGCGCGTCGCCGCCACCGCGGCCGCGAGCAGGCCGATGTGCCGCGGCCAGATGCCGTTGACGAATCCGCCGCCGACGATGTGCACCACGTCGGCGCGGGCCGCCAGCTCGATGCCGGCCACCCATCGCGGCGCCAGCCCCGGGTTGTTGAACGCGTGCTGCACGAACGACGCGACCTCCCACGGCCCGTCCGACGGGGCCTCCCAGCACAGCCGCCAGAAGGTGTCGGTGAACCGGACCCGCGGATGCAGGTGGCCGAGCAGGACGTCGCTCGGTCCCGGGTTGGGGCAGTCCACCCAGATCTCGCTGTCCGGCGCGACGCGTGCCAGGTGCTTCAACCAGGCGGCGGCGATCAGTTCGTCCCCGTAGTTCGGGTGCCCGGTGGTGGCGACGAGGTAGATGGTGGGGGGCTTCGTCAACGGTAGGGCTCCAGCCTTCGGGGTGCCGAGTCCCTTTCGAACGTAGCAACGACGAAGCCCCGACCGCCGTGCTTGGTGACGTCTCGCACCCCACCGCCACCGCTGGTACCAATTAGGGTGGGCTAACTTCCATTGGAGGCGTGTTGACGATCCGATCCCAGGCGAAGGTGGGCACCGGCAAGCCGGCCCGCTACGCCAAGCAGCTGTCCTCGCACCTGGGGCGCCGGTGCGCGGTGTCCGAAGAACCCGATTGCATCCGGATCACCCTGCCCGCCGGCAGCGGCGTGGGCAGCTGCCTGCTGGTCAACGAATCGGATGTGCTCGCCCTGCGTGCCGAGGCGGAGAACGCCGAGGTGCTCGACCGCGTGCAGGACGTGATCGGCCGCCACCTCGAGCGCTTCGGTCAGCGCGACGAGCTCAAGGTCAACTGGATGAACGACTGAGTATTAGCAGTCGCGATGATCATGCAGAGGTCGGTGAGCGGCGTCAGCCGCTTCCTGCCACCTGCGCAGCCCGCGCCGCCGCAGATTCTCATGCGTCGTCATGCATGAGTCGGGGATCCCGGACCGAGAAGGCAGCTGAGGTTCCACTACACGGCTCGCACAACGCCCAGGAATTCTCTATTCCTTGCTGATCTCGTCGCGGATGCGGGCCAGGCGCTGGCGGGAGCGGTTGAACTTGGCCTCGAAGTGCTTCTCGAACAGGTCCGTGGGTAGCTGCGGGACCTCCGCCGGCTCCGCCGGACGCTGCTGCGGTGCGACCGGCGCCGGCCGGGGTGCCTCCGGCTCGGCCTCGGGCCCGGTTTCTGCGTCGGACCCGGTTTCGGGTTCGGGTTCGGTCGCCGGTGGCTGGTCGTAGGTGCTCGGCCGCCGGGGGATGACCGTCGGCGTCGCCGGCTTGACCGGGGCGGCCGGGGTGCGCAGCGCATGCCTGCCCTTCGGGGCGGTCGCTGGTTCGGCGACGCCGCTCTCGGCGAGGCGTCGGTTCGCGCGGTTGAGCAGCGGCCAGAAGATCAGCGTGGCCAATGCGAAACCGGTGACGAACATCAGCACGAGCAGATCCACGAATAGCTCCGATCAGTTCTGTCTGGCGGGGCCTGTCTGCGGGGCGGCGCCGTTGGTGTGCGGCCGCTCGATGGGAATGGTGTAGGTCTGCGCGTCGTCGCGCTGTTCGGGCAGCCGCACCGGCTGCTGCTCGACCTGCTTGATCCGCTCCACCTGCTCGACATGCCGGTCCCGCGTGATCTGGTCGATGTCGTCGGCGATGTCCGGAATCGGGTCGCGCAGTTCCGCGACGGACTGGTCCAGCAGGTGCTGGGCCTTGTCCATTGCGGACAGGACCGAACTGCGCAGCTCCTCCAGCCGGAGCTGTTTGGTGCGGATCTCTTCCAGGGCTTCCAAGCGCTGCTGCTCGGTCTCGGCGTCCCACTGGCCGCACTGCCGCCGGGTCTGGTCGATCAGCTGGTCGGCTTCGTCCTGGGCGGCCGACATGGTCCGCTTGTACTCGTTGCGGATGTTCTGCCGCAGCCGCTGTTCCCGGGAGCGCAGGTCGCTGACCTTCTGGTCGTGCTCGCGGTGCAGCCGCGCGCGTCGCTCCTCGACCTCGGTGACCAGCTCGCCGCAATCGTTGCGCAGCTCGGTGGCGGCCCGCTGGGCCTCGTTGAGCAGCTCGCGCGCCTCGGTTTCCGCCGTGCCCCGGATGATCTCGGCCTGCCTCCTGGCCTGGTCGCGCAGGGTCTGCACCTCTTCTTCGGCGATCGAGAGCATGTTCTGCACCCGCTGGGAGGCGGCGGGCAGCCCGGTGTCGGAAGACTCGATCTGCTTGAGCCGCTGCTCGGCGGTGTCGAGGTTGCGGCGGGTGTCGTCGCAGAGCTTGCGGAGGTCGGAATTGAGCTGCGCGGCCTCGTTGCGGTCGATGGTGACCAGGCGCAGCTGGTCCTCCAGCAGTTCCAGGTGTTCGATGACCTGGTGGCGGTTGAAGCCGCGCACCTGGATGTCGAATCCCGGCCGGAGCGGCACGACGGAGTCGGCGTCTTCCATTGGTGAACTCCTCTCCGGACGGTCTGGGCCGATTCGATAGGTCGGAGAGTAGGGGCGATGGTGCGGGTTCGCCCAGCGGAAAACAACGATCATCACCGGATCAGGTGCTGATGACCAGGCGATCAAACAGTCGCCTTGCGCTCAGCGATCGTGACACGGGTTCGTCCACTGTGCTCGTTTCGTTCGCCGGGTGACACCCGGGCCGATCGGGGGCGGGTACGGCAGTGGTGTGAAGCACTGTCACGAGATCGAGTGGTTAGGTTAGGCTCCACTCACGGATGGGTTCGCGGGTGTCAAGGGGGCGTGTCGTGACGACTGGAGTCGACCTTGCCGGACGGTCGCACCAGCGGACATCGGTGTTGCTGCGGCGGTGGCTGGCCGAAACGCACACCCCGGTCGCCGGGGCGGCTGCGTTGACCATCGGGTCGCTGCGGTTGGTTGCGGAGGTGGTCTACGACTCGCCGACCGGCGCGCACGGCTTCGGCCCGATCCACGTCCTGGACGCCCCGGCGCGCCGGTCGAGCCCGCGTTGCTTGCCGCCGCGTGCTCCGCCGACGCGCGCGCCCGCGCACCGCCCGACGCGCCGATCAACACCGCCGACTCGAGCACGCTGCTGGACTGGCTGGTGGATGCCCTGCCGCGCCGTGCGGTCGATCCGCTTGCGCTGCCTGCGGATTTGGTCGCGGTTGCCCGGTCGGTCTCCGACGGGGCGGAGGCACGGCGCTGGTTGTCCGCGCACGTCGAGGGCCGGTTGCTGCCCGCGATTCGGGGCTGGAAGCCCGACGACGCCGCCGGTGCCAAGCGGCGCTGCTGACGCGCGGCGCGCCCGCCGTCATCGGGTTGCTGGAGCGGCGTGGTGTCGTGCACGAGACGGGCCTGATCGCCGACCTCACAGATCGGCTGCGGGCCATCGCCGAGGCGTATCCGGACGCGGAATGGCTGGTGCGGCACTGGTTGACCAGCACGACGCTGACCGATCTCGCCGCGTTCAACGGTTCCGGGCTGCGGCCGGGTCGCCGCCGAGCCCGGCGTCCACAATGGAGCTTCGGTGGGCGCGTTCGGCAAGGCCGGGTTCGGGCGAGCTGCGGAAGTGGGGTTGCCGAACAAGAATTCCGCGCTGATGGTGTTTGGCCGCTCCGCGCCGGGTGAGTAGTCCCACGTCGGTCGATACGGTCAGCAGCTGTACTCCGGATCGGATCATAAGTAAGGTAAGCCTTACTTGCCTTGTTGATCGTGGGGAGAACGATGCCGGGTCGTGCTGACGAGCAGTTGCCGTTGTCCGCCGCGCAGTCGGGGATCTGGTTCGCGCAGCAACTGGACCGCAACAACCCGATCTTCAACACCGCCGAGTACGTGGAGATCCACGGGCCGGTGGAGCCCACCCGCTTCGCGGCGGCCCTCCGGCGGGTTGTCGAGGAGGCCGAGGCCCTGCGGATGCGGGTGGTCGACGAGGCCGGCGAGCCGCGGCAGGTCATCGACGAGGCCGATGGTTTCGACGTCCCGGTGATCGGCTGCTCGGACGCCGCCGATCCCGACGCGCGGGCGCTCGCCTGGATGCGAGCCGACCTGCGGGAACCGGTGGAGCTGACGCGGTCGAGGGCCGACGGCGGCCGGTTGTGGACCGCGGCGCTGCTCAAGCTCGGCGACGAGCGCTGGTGGTGGTACCAGCGGATCCACCACGTGGCCATCGACGGGTACGGCTTCTCGCTCCTCATCCGGCGGGTCTCCGAGCTGTACAGCTCGGCGGATTCCGGACCGTCGCCGTTCGGCTCGCTGCGATCGCTGCTGGATGCGGAACGGGAGTACCGGGAGTCGCCGAAGTTCCGCCAGGACACGGAGTTCTGGCGGGAGCAGTTCGCGGACCGGCCGGATGTCGCGTCGCTGGCCGGAGATTCGAGCGCCACCGCGCACCCCTTCCACCGCCAGGCCGACGCCTCCGGCGCGGCCGATGCCCTGGCCCTCGCCGCGACCGGAAGCCGGGCGATCTGGTCCGACGCGCTCATCGCCGCCTTCGGCGCCTACCTGCACCGGATGACCGGGGCCACCGACGTCGTGCTCGGACTGCCGGTGATGGGCCCGCTCGGGTCGGCTGCGCTGCGGGTGCCCGCCATGGTCGTCAACGTGCTGCCGCTGCGGCTGCGGATCGCCCCGGACACCACGCGCGCGGAGCTGATCACGCAGGTCGTCAAGGCTGTGCGGCAGGTGCGCAGGCACCAGAACTACCGCAGCGAAGACCTGCGCCGCGACCTGAAGCTGCTGGGCTCGGACCGGCCGCTGTCCGGGCCGGTGATCAACATCAGGTCCTTCGACCACGAGCTCACCTTCGGCGACAGCCCGGCGACCGTGCACAACCTCGCGGCCGGGCCGGTCGACGACCTGACCATCGAGGTGCACAACTCCGGCGGCGACCTGCGCTTCGAGTTCGACGCCAACCCCGAGCGCTACGGCGAGACGGAGCTGACCGCGCACCGCGAGCGGTTCCTGCGGTTCCTCCAGGTGTTCTCGGACTGCGCCGGGGACACTCCGGTCGGCCGGATCGACCTGCTCTCGGCCGAAGAGCGCGACCGGATCCTGAACGAGTGGAACGCGCCGATCGCCGATGTCGGCGCGCCCCCGGCGGCGCCGCTGCCGCAACTGTTCGAGGAGCAGGCCCAGCGCACCCCGGATTCAGTCGCGGTCACCTTCGGCGAGCAGAACCTCACCTACGCCGAGCTCGACGCGCGGGCCAACCAGCTCGCGCACCACCTGATCGACCACGGCGTCGGGCCGGAGCAACTGGTCGCGCTGGCGCTGCCGAGATCCGTAGAACTGGTGGTGGCGCTGCTGGCGGTGCTGAAGGCCGGTGCCGCGTACCTGCCGCTGGACCCGGGGGATCCGGCCGAGCGGATCCGCTACGTGATCGGGGACGCGCAGCCGGCCTTGCTGATCAGCGACGCCGAGCACGCGGCGCGGCTGCCGGACGGGTTCACCCCCATCCTGCTGGACGATCCGGTCGAGGTCGAGGAGATCTCCCGGCACTCGCAACGCGATCCGAAGGCCGGCGAGCGGGGACCGCTGACCTCCGAGCACGCCGCCTACGTGATCTACACGTCCGCCTCGACAGGGCAGCCCAAGGGCGTGTCGATCCCGCACCACAACGTGGTCCGGCTGTTCAGCGCGACCGAACCGTGGTTCTCCTTCGACGGCAACGACGTCTGGACGTTGTTCCACTCCCACGCGTTCGACTTCTCGGTGTGGGAGCTGTGGGGCGCGCTGCTGCACGGCGGCCGGTTGGTGGTGGTGTCGCACGAGGTCAGCCAGTCGCCGCAGGAGTTCCTGCGGCTGCTCGACCGCGAGCGCGTGACCGTGCTCAATCAGACGCCTTCGGCGTTCTACCAGCTCAGCCAGGCCGATCGGGAGGCGCCGGGTACCGAGCTGGCGCTGCGGTACGTCATCTTCGGCGGAGAAGCGCTGGAACTGTCCAGGTTGGACGACTGGTACGACCGGCGCCCCGGGTCGCCGAAGCTGATCAACATGTACGGGATCACCGAGACCACCGTGCACGTGTCCTATGTGGAGCTCGACCGCGAGGCGGTCGCCCGCCGCGACGGCAGCCTGATCGGCCGCGGCATTCCCGACCTGCGGGTGTACCTGCTCGACGGACTGCTGCAGCCGGTGCCGCCGGGCGTGGTCGGGGAGCTGTACGTGGCAGGCGAAGGCCTGGCCCGGGGCTACCTCGGGAAGCGCGGGCTGACCGCGCAGCGGTTCGTCGCGGACCCGCACGGCGCGCCGGGGACCCGGATGTACCGCTCCGGCGACCTGGGCCGGTGGCGGGCGGATGGCGGCATCGAGTTCGTCGGCCGCGCCGACCAGCAGGTCAAGGTGCGCGGGTTCCGCATCGAGCTCGGCGAGATCGAGGCGAACCTGGCGGCGCATCCGCAGGTGCGGCAGGCCGCCGTCGTGGTGCGCGAGGACCAGCCCGGCGACAAGCGGCTGGTCGGTTACACCGTCGGTGCGGCCGAGCCGAGCGAACTGCGGGCGCACCTGGCGGACCGGCTGCCGTCCTACAGTTCGCGCGACGCTCTGGAAATCTTGCTGCCGCTGCGCACCGAGGGCAGCAAGGAACCGCTGTTCTGCGTGCACCCGGAGGCGGGGCCGGCGTGGCCGTTCTCCGGGCTGCTCAAGCACATCGACGCCGCGCGGCCGATCTACGGCATCCAGTCGCGCGGGCTCGCGGAGCCGAAGCCCGTCGCGGGGAGCCTGCACGAGATGGCCGCCGAATACCTGGAGCACATCCGGCAGGTGCAGCCGCACGGGCCGTACTACTTCCTCGGCTGGTCCTTCGGCGGCGTCGTCGCCCACGAGATGAGCACCCAGCTGCAGGCGCAGGGCGAGGAAGTGCGGTTCCTGTGCATGCTCGACTCCTACCCGAAGGACGCGTGGGACGTGTTGCCGGCCAAGGAGGAGGCGCTGAAGGCGCTGCTCTACATGGCCGGCTACGACCTCGCGGAGCTCGGGGAGGGGCCGCTGACCAGGGCGGACGTGATGGAGATCCTGTCTGCCGAGGGCACCGCGCCGGCGAACCTCGAAGAGCACAGCATCACGGCGATCATCGACAACTTCGCCAACTGCGCGGTGCTGGAGAACGAGGTGGACCACGACAAGTTCCAGGGCGACGTGCTGTTCTTCACCGCCACGGTCAGCCCGGCCAAGGCCTCGCTGACCGCGCAGATGTGGCAGCCGTACGTCGACGGCACGGTGCACAACCACGACATCGCCTGCGAGCACAAGGACATGACGCAATGCGGCCCGCTCGCCGAGATCGCCGCGATCGTCGACCCGGCCTTGACCGAGGCCGCCCGGTGACCGGGGTGCCAATTTCGCGAGAAATTGACCGTCACCCGGGTGAACGTCAATTTCTCGCGAAATTGCGCCCCCTCCGGGTTGGGGGACACGGTGGGTGTTGGGTGAACAATGAAGGAGCACGACGATGACGAACCCGTTCGAAGATCCGGCCGCGGAGTACTACGCGCTGATCAACGAGCAGGACCAGTACTCGCTGTGGCCCGCTGCGATCGCCGTGCCCGCCGGGTGGACCATCGCGCACGGCCCGGCCGACCGGGAGTCCTGCGTGGACCACATCGAGGTGAACTGGACCGACATGCGGCCCGCGCGCTGATGGTGGTGCCGCTCCGCGGCGTGCGCCCGCAGGTGGCCGTGTGCGTCTGCTACGTGGCGGCGATGTTCATGAACGGCATGGACGCCACGATCGTCAACGTGGCGCTCCCGGCCATCGGCGCCGAGTTCGCCGTGCCGCCAAGCGCCACCTCGGCGGTCAACGTCGGCTACCTGGTCAGCCTGGCGGTGTGCATCCCGGTCTCCGGCTGGCTCGGCGACCGCTTCGGCACGAAACGGGTTTTCCTCGGTGCCTTCGGAGTATTCGTCGTGGCATCGGCGCTGTGCGGGCTGGCCAACGACCTGCCGCCGCTGACCCTCGCGCGGGTGCTGCAGGGCGCCGGCGGCGGGGTATGAGCCCCGTCGCGCTGACCATGCTGTTCGGTCGGCGACGAAACGGCGCTGCCCGCGATCTCCGCGATCGTCGAAGGCCTGCCGCCCACCGCGCGCGGCCAGGTGTTAGTCGAGGTCGGCGAGACGCCACCGGCCAGCAGCACGTCGAAACCCCGCCGGACCTGTGGTGGACCTGGCTGCGCCGCGACGGGGCGGCCGCAGGCCGCTCGCAGGGGCTGATCGACGCCGTGCAAGGGCTGGAAATGCCAGCAGGCGTGGACGTTTCGGCTTGAGTAGCGGGGGAGTCCGGCATCGTCCGGGGCATCCGCCGGCACCTGCGCGCGGAACGCGCATGGACGCGAATTCGGTGCTCGCCATCGGTTACTGGAAGTACGGCATGGCCAAAAACAGAGCACCACGACAAGCACAACCACGACCGGTCCGGCACCGCCGGGATCCAGCGGATTTCGCCGGCAAATCCGGGTGCCCGAAAAACGGGTGCCGGCGAGCTGAGGGAAATACGTGGCTGCGGTCGACGAGAGAATCCACGACGTGCTGGGAATCGGTTTCGGACCGTCTAACCTGGCGCTGGCCATCGCCATCGAGGAGCACAACCGCACCGCGTCCGCAGCGGACCGCCTCAACGGCGCATTCTTCGAGCGCCAGGCGGCGTTCGGGTGGCACCAGGGCAATGCTCATCGAGGGCACACCCACGGCCTCACGTCGTCGCTGCTGTCCAACGGATCGGTTCGGGCGGGCGAGATCCGCGACTCGATCCGCACCCGCCGCCAGGCTCCCCGCCCCGCCCGCGACTACGTCCTCACCCGAGGCTGACACCCCGGGATCGACCCCGGTTTCAAAAACTGGGGTCAAACCCGGGGCCCGGGACCAGGTCCCGGGTGGGGACTGGTGCGGTTCCAATTGAAAAATTGAAACCGCGGGTCTTGTAATCGCGGGCACAGCGGGAATGATGTTCGGCCGGGTGCGGTTGTAGGCACTGATGGAAACTGATGCGTCCCCGGAGCGCACCGAGTCGGGCAGCGCGACCGCAGAGCAGGACGACCCGATCAAGGGCCTGGCCCGTGGCGACTCGCCCGCGGCGTTGTCGGTGCTCGACCTGTCCACCGTCGGCGTCGAGCACGGCCCTTCGGACGCCCTGCGCACCACCACCGAGCTCGCCCGCAGCGTCGAGCAGTGGGGGTTCCACCGGCTGTGGGTCGCCGAGCACCACGGCATGCCCGGCATCGCCAGCTCCGCGCCCGCCGTGGTGATCGCGCACCTCGCCGCGCACACCACCACCCTGCGCCTGGGCTCCGGCGGCGTGATGCTGCCGAACCACGCGCCGCTGGTCGTCGCCGAGCAGTTCGGCACCCTGCAGGCGCTGCACCCCGGCCGCATCGACCTCGGCGTCGGCCGCGCACCCGGCACCGACCAGGCCACCGCCCGGGCCCTGCGGCGCACCACCGGGCTGCTGTCCGCCGACGACTTCCCGCAGCAGCTCGGCGAACTGATCGCCTTCCTCGACGACGACTTCCCAGTCGACCACCCGTACGCCGCGATCCAGTCCGTGCCGCACGGCCCCATGCCGCCGGTGTGGCTGCTCGGTTCCAGCGGCTTCAGCGCGCAACTGGCCGGCGCTCTCGGCCTGCCGTTCGCTTTCGCGCACCACTTCAGCGCGCAGAACACGCTGCCCGCGCTGCAGCTCTACCGGCAGTCCTTCCAGCCCTCGGAAGTGCTGGCCGAGCCGTACGCGCTGATCGGTGTGCAGGCCGTCGCGGCCGACACCGACGAGGAAGCGCTGGACATCATCCGGCCCGTCGCGCTGAGCATGCTGCGGCTGCGGCGGGGCATGCCCGGCAAGCAGCCGACCCGTCGGGAGGCCCGCGAGTACCCGTACACCGAGCTGGAGCAGAGCTTCATCGACAGCTGGCTGGCAGACGCCGTCTACGGCGCTCCGGAGTCCATCCGGGCCGGGCTCGACGAGCTACGCGAACGCACCGGAGTCGACGAGCTGATGCTCACCGCGAACGTGCCGGACCGGGACAGCAAGCTGCACTCGTTCGAACTGATCGCCAAGGCGTACCGGATGATCTAGCCGCTCGCCAGTTGTTCTTGAAGTGGCGAAGCCGCCTGGCCCGCGCATGCGAGGTGACCACCCGGGTTCTCGGGGGTCGTCTCGGGAAGACAGCCCCCAGCGTGGCGTTTGGGCATGCATGAGTCGGGGATGCCGGACCGAGGGGGCGTCTGAGGTTCCGCTACGGGACCACCCACGCAAATTGGTCACTAGATACAGTTCTCAAGGTGTGCGCCGCCACTCTTGGCCGAGGTCCGGCGCAGGCGCTCGGGCCCGTGGCGTACGGTCTATTGACACCGGTCTTTCTAGGCACGAGGCGGGATTGAGGGATTGGCGTGAAGCCTGGTGTGCTGGCCTTCTACCGGATCATGGCGTACGTCACCGCGGTGCTGTTGATCCTCCTGTGCGCCGCGATGGTGCTCAAGTACGGCCACTACGTCGGTTTGTGGTCGGAGGATTCCTCCACCCAGCAGCTCGGTGAGACGTGGACCTTCCGGATCGGCGTGGCGCACGGCTGGTTGTACATGGTGTACCTGCTCGTCGCAGTGGTCGCCACCACCCAGCTCCGCGCGCCGATCGGCCGGATGCTGCTGGTGCTGCTGGCCGGCACGATCCCGTTCGGCGCGTTCGTCGCCGAGCGCAAGGTGACGCACTGGCACGAGCTGCGATTGGCGGGCAAGCCGATCACCGCGCCGCGCAGCGTCGCGAAGTCGGAGGAATCGCACGCCTCATGACAGCCGCTCCGGAATCCGCCACTTCGCAGCCCGCGCCGGCCGCCGGTCGTCGTCGCGGCGTGGTGGCCGCCTACCTGGCCTTGACCAAGCCGCGCGTCATCGAGCTGCTGCTGGTCACCACGATTCCCGCGATGTTCCTCGCGCAGCGCGGTGTCCCATCGTTGTGGCTGGTCATCGTGACGCTGGTCGGCGGTGCCATGTCCGCCGGTAGCGCCAACGCCCTCAACTGCGTCGCGGACTCCGACATCGACGCGGTGATGAACCGGACCAAGAAGCGCCCGCTGGTGCGCTACGAGGTGCCGCGCCGCAACGCGCTGGTCTTCGGCATCGTGCTCGGCGTGGTGTCGTTCGCCGTGCTGTGGCTGGGCGCGAACCTGCTGGCGGCGATCCTCGCCACGGCCGCGCTGCTGTTCTACGTCTTCGTCTACACGCTGGTGCTCAAGCGCCGGACCTCGCAGAACATCGTGTGGGGCGGCGCGGCCGGCTGCATGCCCGTGGTGGTCGGGTGGGCCGCCGTCACCGGCAAGGTGGAGTGGCCCGCGCTGGTGATGTTCGGCGTGGTGTTCCTGTGGACGCCGCCGCACTTCTGGTCGCTGGCCATGAAGTACAAGGACGACTACGCGCGCGCCGGGGTGCCGATGCTGCCGGTGGTCGCCACCGCGCGGCAGGTGTCGGCGCGGATCCTGGCCTACAGCTGGGCCACCGTGGGCTGCACGTTGCTGCTGGTGCCGGTGACGAGCTGGGTGTACGTGGCGTTCGCGGTGCTCGGCGGGGCGGCGTTCCTGATCGTCGCGCAGCGGCTGCACGCGGCGGTGCGCAACGGCCAGGCCTTCAACCCGATGAAGCTGTTCCACCTGTCGAACTCGTACCTGGCGCTGCTGTTCGTGGCCATCGCGGTGGACGCCGCCGTCGGTCTGCCCGTGCTGGGCTGAAACGGCACCCATCGCGGTTTGGAGCGAACGGCCTGTTCGCCTCGTTAGAAGACGCGAACAGGCCGTTCGCTCCTTCCAGCTTTGGCGCGGTGGGTGGGGTGAACGGACCGTTTGTGTCGCTAGAAGAGGTGGAGAGGCCGTTCGCTTCGCCCGGCCCCTAGGGCCGTCGACTACAGGCGGAGGTGGAGTCGGAGGGCGCTCTCGAGCTTGGCGAGCGTGTTCTGCGGCAGGGTTCCGATGCGGTTGCCGATGCGGTTGACCGCGACCGCCCGGACCTGCTCGGCCTGGGCCTTCGAGTCGTTGGGCAGGCCGCATTCGGCGGCCCGCAGGAGCACCTGGAACGGGTGCACGTGGTCGATGTTGGAGGTCACCGGCACGACGGTGATCACTCCTCGCCCGGCGCGCTGGGCGCCGCGGTTCGCGGCGTCGTTGCTGATGACGACCGCGGGGCGGGTCTTGTTGGCTTCCGAGCCGCGGATGGGTTCGAAGTCGACCCAGTAGAGGTCACCGCGGCGCATCGGCGATTCCGTCGGCGGCAGTCGCGTCCCACAGTTGCGCGTCGGCGCTGCCGTCCCACTCCTCCCAGGCGCTGGCGTAGGCGTCTTCCAGGCCGGCGTTGCGCAGCAGGTTGATCGCCTGATGGATCACTGCCGACCGCGATGGCGCGCCGATCTGCTGGGCGTACTCGTCGACGAAGGTGACGTCTTCCTCGGTCAGGCTCACACTCACTTTCATACCGCGATGCTACCCGCGCTACCACCCGCTGTCATACCGCTGTTTCGCCTGGTAGATGCCCGTGAGCGTTTTGCGGTGCCATGGCACCCGAAACCACTCACGGGACCTGACCAGCGGAAACCTTCAGCGCATGATCGGGAAGATGCCTGGTGTGCCGCGCCCGGTGGCCGCGTCGACGAAGGCGACCGGATCTGCGGTGTCGGTGAGCAGGTGCACCGTCTCGCGCAGCGGTTCGCCCTCCATCGGCCCGGGCACGGGGAGGTCCAGCGCGGTGGCCATGTCGAAGTAGTGCACCACCGCCTCCATCACGAAGATCCGCAGCGCCTCACCCGCCGGCACCACGGCAACGCCGCCGTAGTCGACGGGGCGGTTCAGATCGGCGCCCCGCAACGCGGCGACGACCTTCGGGGCCACCTCGGTGAACTCGGCGACCAGCTCGCCGGTCGAGGTCGCTGCGGCCTGCTCGGTCGCCTGGTCGCGGAGGAGGTCGGCCGTCTGCTCGGCGACGCCGCCGGACTGCTGCATGAACGCGAGCAGTTCGGCGGCGTCGTTATGGGTCACCTGTCCCTCGGCTTCCGGCGCGTCCAAGGCCGCGCCGGTCGCAGCCGGGAATCCGCTGTGGTGGGCGTAGACGTCCTTGACCGTCCAGCTAGGCAGCCGGGTCGGCCGCTGCCACCGGGTCTCGTCGAGGCTGCTGCCCAGCTCGGCCCACGCCCGCCACGCTTGATCCAGGGCGTCGATGATCATGCTTCTCCGATCAGTTCGAAGGTCACGCACGCCCGGCCGCCGAAGCGGTCGGCGTGCTCGTGGACGGCTGCTTCGAGGAAACCACGGGCGTGCTCCTCGGCGGGTTCGTCGCTCAACGCCTCCAGGTAGGTCCGGTGCGCCGCCAGCGAGGCCACCGCCCGGTCCAGGGTGCCGGTGATGTCCTCGGCGTGCGTCGGGTGCGGCGGGGCGGCGATACCGATCCAGCGCACGCCCCGCCACGGCTCGTAACCCTGCTCGACCAGTTCCGGGAAGATCCAGCGGTTCCCCGCATCGGCCACCGCGTCCAGCACCGCCCGGCCGACCGCGCGGTGGTCGGCGCTGTTCCAGTTGCCCGGCCCCCAGTCGTCGTGGTGGTTGAGCGTGATCACCAGTTCCGGCCGGTGCTCGCGGATGGCGCGAGCCAGGTCCTGCCGCAGCGGCAGGCCGTGCTCGATCACGCCGTCGCGGTGATCGAGGAACTCCACCGACCGCACGCCGACCTCGGCCGCGCTGGCGATTTGCTCGGCTTCGCGCAGCGGCGCGGCGTCCTCCGGTGTGACCCCGTCGATGCCCGCCTCGCCGCGCGTCACCAGCAGGTAGGCGACCTCCCGGCCGCTCGCGGTCCAGGCCGCCACTGCGCCCGAGCAGCCGTACTCGAGGTCGTCGGGGTGCGCAACGATGGCCAGCGCGCGGTGCCAGTCCTGCGGCATGGGCTTGAGGTCGTCGGCCATCGCGTCATCCTCCCAAAGTTCCGTTGGTACTAGTTCATTCTGGGGTTGCGCGGAACAACTGGCCACGTAATTTCCCGTCCTCCACAGGAATCATCGCTTTGGTGGAGTCCCTTTTCCGCCCCGCGGCCAACCGCAACCGCTATTCCCGAAACGCATACGGCGTGAGCAAGCGCCGGAGGCGCTTGGCCCACCTGCGCAGCTCGCGCCGCGGGTTCTCGGACGTCGTCCGGGGTTCTGCTACCCGCACGGCCTCGCGAACCAGCTCCCTCAACAACTTTCTTCTATTCCGGGAAATTCGCGTTGTGGCACATCTACGCCAGGCAACTGCGTCGGGTTGGTCGAGGCCAATACGTTCGGGGGGAACGTGATCCGGTTCGCTAGGAGGTCAGCAGATGAAACTGCCTCGGACGTCAAGACCCGTTGTCGGTCTGCTCGTCGCATTTCTCGTCGCATTTCTCGTCGTGTTGGGCATCCCGGCCGCAGCCGCGGCGGCGGTCCCGGAGAACGTCCCGGAGAACGTCCCGGTCGTCACCTACGACGCCGGCCAGGCGGCCGAATTCCGCGACGCGGTGGATGCCGGTGCGAACGTCTGGAACGAGAACGTGCAGAACCTCCGGCTGGAGCCCGCCACCGGCGGCGCGGCCGACGTCGTGGTGCTCGCCGACGACGGCTGGCCGCGCGCCGAGGTGATCGGGCTCGGGCAGGGCAGGGTCTGGATGGGTCGCCAGGCGGTGAACGAGGGCCACGACACCATCCGCATCGCGGCGCACGAGCTCGGCCACCTCCTCGGCCTGCCGGACAACCGCACCGGGGAGTGCGAGGACCTGATGTCGGGCGCCAGCGCCGGGCCGGACTGCGACAACGCGAAGCCGAACCCGGACGAGATCGCCGAGGTGGAGCGCAACTTCGCCGGCGGCGTGCGGATCGCCCCGCAGGTGTTCCGCGAGGACGTGCTCGCCGCGCGGTGAGCACGCGGGCGGCGGCGGTCTTCGCCCCGATGCGCCGCCACCCGGTAGAACTTGCTGTTTCCGCTGTTCAGGGCCCGTGAGTGCTTTTGGGTGCGATAACCCCCAAAAGCACTCACGGGCCCTGGCTCACCGGTTCGGAGCAAACGGAGCCGGGAACCGCTTTCGCTGCGCCGCCGTCAAACTCCGTGAATCCCGCTTGAACGGGGTTTGGCGGTACTAGGCTTGGTGATCATCAACGGGTCACTCCGCGACAGCGGAGAGCAGCGAGGCGGGCGAGGTCATGCGCGACGAGCCAGGGCACGACGAGCGGCAGCCGGAAACCGGCGAGCCGGTTGGCGCCGCGCGGGAACCGGCGGTGCCGGCGGGCGAACCGGCAGTCGAATCGACCGAGAAACCGCCTGGATCGGCCCGATCGGAGAATGACCCGGTTGAGCCTGCGAAAGGGTCGGCCGAGGCGGCGAGAAAACTGGTCGGGCCGCCGGAAAACCCGGCTGAGCTCAGGGACGACCACGCTGATTCGGCGGTCGAACCGGAATCCGGCAAACAGCCCGAGGAATCCGGCAAACAGCCCGAGGAATCCGGCGAACAGCCCGAGGAATCCGGCGAGCCGTTACCCGACGCACCGCCGGACCCGGTCGCGCAGCTGGCCGAGGCGGTCGCCGCGCTCACCGAGCAGGTCCGCGAACACCACGAGCGGGCCGCCGCCCGCGAAGGCGTCATCGACAAGCTGCACGCCGAGGTGGAGCGGCTGCGCGCCGGGGAGCAGAACCTCGTGCTGCGCCCGATCACCAAGGATCTGCAGAACCTCCGCAAGGACCTGCTGCACCAAGCCCGCCTGCTGCCCGCCGAAATCGGCCGCCAGCAGGTCGTTGACCTGTTCGAATCCTTCGCGCTGAGTGCGGAGCAGGCGTTGGAGCGCTGCGGCAGCGCCCCGATCCGACCGGAGATCGGCGCCGAGTTCGCACCGCGCGAGCACCGCGCCATCAAGGTCCTCCCGGCCGACGACCCCGCCCAGCACGAGCGGATCGCCGTCGTCGTCTCCGACGGATACCTGGACACCACTACCGATCGCGTGACCGTCCCCGCGCGGGTGCACGTGTACCGCTGGAGCGCCGAAACCGCGGCCACCGAGAACGACCCGCGAGCAGAGGGGATGAGCGCAGATGTCTGACGGCGACCTGAGGGTGTTCGGCATCGACCTGGGCACCACCTATTCGGCCATCTCGTACGTCGACGAGACCGGCCGACCCGCGGTTTGCCGCAACACCGACAGCAACGAGACCACGCCCTCGGTGGTGTTCTTCGAGAACGAGTCCAACGTGGTCGTCGGGTCGGTGGCGAAGAATTCCGCGATCATCGACCCGGACCGGGTGGTGTCGCTGATCAAGCGGCAGATGGGCAGCGACGCCGAGTTCCAGTTCGACGGCACCACCTACACCCCGGAGTCGATCTCGGCGCTGATCCTCAAGCAGCTCGCCCAGGACGCCGCCGCACACACAGGTGGCGAGGCGACGCGCGCCGTGATCACCGTGCCCGCCTACTTCGGCATGCTGGAGCGCAGCGCGACCAAGAACGCCGGTCAGATCGCCGGGCTGGACGTGATCGGCATCGTGCCGGAGCCGGTGGCGGCGGCGCTGCACTATGAGACGACCACCGACGCCGAGGACAAGACGATCCTGGTCTACGACCTCGGCGGCGGCACCTTCGACACCACGGTGATCCGGGTGTCCTCCGACGAGATCGTGGTGATCTGCACCGACGGCGACGACAACCTCGGCGGCGCGGACTGGGACACGCGGCTGCGCAACCACCTGCTGGCGAAGTTCCTGGAGCAGGCGCCGGAAGGCACCGAGGCCGACGACGACGAAGAGTTCATGCAGTCGCTGGCCACCACCGCCGAGGAGACCAAGAAGCAGCTGTCCAAGGCGGAATCCCGCGCGGTGGCGCTGCGCGGCGCCGGGGTCAGCGCCCGCGTCGAGGTGACCCGCGCCCAGTTCGAGACCGAAACCCAGGACCTGCTGGACAAGACCGTCGACATCCTCAAGCGCACCCTGGCGACCCTGCAGGACAAGCAGCCCGGCGCGCAGATCGACGACGTGCTGCTGGTCGGCGGGTCCACCAAGATGCCCGCGGTCGCCGAGCGGCTGCGCGCCGACTTCGGCTGGGACCCGAAGCTGCACGACCCGGACCTGGCGGTGGCCAAGGGCGCCGCGCTGTACGCGCTGGGCCGCGTGGTGCACCGCGAGATGACCGAGGCCGCCGAGCAGGGCACCACCGGTGTCGCGGACGCGGTGCAGAACGTGGCGCAGCAGACCGGGATCTCGGTCAAGGCGCTGGAGAACCTCGCCGCCAAACAGACCCGCAACGTGCTGCCCAAGGCCTTCGGCGTGAAGCTGGTCGACACCAGCGACCCGGACTGGCAGCAGAAGCCGACGAAGCACTTCGTCAAGCACCTCGTGCACGCCAACGACTCGCTGCCCACCGACGAGCGCGTGCTGGAGGCGGTCACCGTCGAAGACGGCCAGACCAGCGTGATGATCGAGCTGTTCGAGCAGTCCGGGGTGGTCGCCGGGCCGGACCTGGACGAGAACAAGCCGATCAACGAGGGCAAGGGGCTCATCGACGGGTTGCCGCAGCTGCCCGCCGGATCGCTGGTGAACATCCGCATGACGGTCGACGACGAGGGCCTGCTGGAGCTGACCGCCGCCGAACCGTCCACCGGCAAGTCGCTGGACATCAAGGTCCGGGTGAGTGTGCGCAGCGACGAGGAGGTCGCCGAGGCCAAGAAGGTGGTCGCCGGGATCACGGTCTCCGGCTGAGAATCCGCACCAGGGGCGGGACCCCGCCCCTGGCGCGCGCCCGATTCACCGCGTCGGGCCTGTCCTCCGCGAGGTTGCCCGGGGTGCGGGGTGTCCCCGCAGGACACAGTTGAGAACCTGCGGCGGCGGCTGCGCCGTGTCCGAGATGAAGATCGAACAGAGGTCAAAGGCAGGATCCGATGCAACCCTTCGATCCCAAGGCCTACGAGCGCGAAGTGGTGCGGCCGCTGCGGGGACGCAGTGGCCGATTACCCGACGACCTGCTGACCAGGTACGCGGTCGAGCCGGGCTGCTCCGACGCGGAGCTGGCGCAGCGGCTCACCCAGGTCCGTTCGCACTGGAACAAGAGCGCCCAGTCCACCGCGAAGTCCAGCTTCACCACCAGCGTCTACAAGGCGTTCCTGCGCGAGGACGAGGAGCTGCGGCGCGCGCACGGCGACGCGATGTCCGGCATGTCATGGTGGCGCAACCGGAACAACGACCGGGCCGGCGCCAGTAAGGAGCAGATCGACGAACTCGTCGGGATGCTGAAGGCGAACTTCGGCGAACTCGGCCTGATCACGCCCGGGCAGCTGGCGGCGATGCGCGAGACGTTCGGCCAGCTGGCGCCCGCCGAGGTCGACCAGGCCCTGGACAAGGCCGGCGTGCAGACCGCGACACCGCGGGAACTTCCGAAGATCAGCGGCCTGTCCGAGACCCTGTTCCGGCGGTTGAAAGCCCTGCTGGGCGACGCTGAAGTCACCGGAATTCCCGAACTCCTGCACGGCAAGCTCGAGAACTACCGGCTCCTGGTGGACTTCGAGAGCACCCCGTCCTTCCCGACCGGACTCACCGCGAAAGCCATCCAGCAGGCCATCGACCGGGAGAACCGGCGCTCCGGAAACCAGGCCGCCCGCGAGGCGCTCGGCATCCTCAACACGGCGGTCGGCAAGGACGGCGCGGACCTCCGGCCGGTGGCGCTCTACCACCTCCTCGACGACGTGCGCCGGCTCCGCGAGAACGGCGCACCCGCCAGCGCGCTGCTGAAGGTGCTCGGCCGAAGCGGGCTGGACGCGGGCGAGGTCCGGCAGGTCGTGGTGAGCGTCCTCAGCGAAACCGGCGCCACCGCGCCACCGGTCACCGGCTTGCAGAGGGTCACCGAGCTGCTAGCCGACGGCCAGCTCATCGCCGCCCAGCAGACCCTGGCAGCGATCACCGACGCCGACGAGGCGACCGCCGCGAAAGCGGCCGTCGACCGGCACGCGGAGCAAGTACGGCAGCTGCGCGAAGCCGCGCACCGCGCGCTGCGCGGCGGAGCCGAAGGCGAAGCCCGGCGCCAGCTCGGCGAAGCCGCGCGACTCGCCGCCGACGACGACGCGATAGCGGCGGAGCTGCGGCGGATCCCGCTGAGCCCGGTCGACGCCGTGACGGCGCAGCCGGAAGGCGTCGGGGTGCGGGTGTCGTGGCGGGCAAAGCCCGACCACGACGGCGGCACCCGGTACCGGGTGATGCGCCGAGCCGGGCGGATACCCGGCGACGCCGACGACGGCGACGTAGTCGCCGAAGGCGGGGAGACGGCGGTGGTGGACGCCGCCGTGGCGGCCGGCGGGAGCGTCGGGTACGCGGTTTTCGCCGCCGGGGACGGTGGCGTCTGGTCCCGGCCGGTCGGGGCGACCATCGACGTGCTGCCGCCCGTGCACAAGGTGCGGTTGGCCGTTCGCGGCGGGGCGGTCGAGGGGAGTTGGGTCGTTCACCGGGACGCCGTCGGCGTGGACGTGCGGCGGCGTCGCGACGGGGAATCCGCGGACGTTCCGGTGCCGACCAGCGGTGGCACGGCCTTTCGCGATTCCACAGTGGACACTGATGGTGACTGCACCTACCTGCTGACCGCTCGGTACCGCCGTCCGGACGGCACCGAAGTCTCGGCCGAGGTCGTGCCGGTGCGGCACACCGCGCGTGTCGCGGCGACGCTGCCGCCGGTCACCTCGTTGGACGCGCGGCGCTTCGGCGGCGAGCTGGTGCTGTCCTGGGTGTGGCCGGAAGACGTTCGGATGGCCGAAGTGACCTGGACGAACGCGTTGGCCGGCACCGGAGGCGGGCAGCTGCGGTTGACCCGGCAGCAGTACCAGGCCGACGGCGGTTGCCGCATCGGCGCCGGGTCCGGCACCGTGCGCGCGCAGGTGTCGGCGATCGCGACCGCCGACAACGGCGAAAGCCGGTCGCTGCCCGCCGCGCTGGAGGTGCCCGGGGCGCCGCCGCAGGTCAGCTACCGGGTCGAACGGCAGAACCGGTTGTTCGGCACGAGCACCGCGCGAATCGTGCTGACCGCCGACCAGCCGGTGCCGGACTGCACGGTGCTGGTGGTCGTCGCGCCCGGCCGCGTCATGCCGCTCAAACCCGATGACGGCCAGGTCCTGCACCGCGGTGTCCACGATCTCCGCGAACCGCTGGAGCTGACCGTCGAACTGCCGCGCCGGAAACCGTTCTGGCTGCGGTGCTTCGTGCACGCCGCCGGTATCGAGCTGATCGATCCGCCGATCTCCCAGCTGAAGGTGTCCTGATGCACATCCTCGATGCGGCACAACCGACCCCGAAGCCCGTCGCCGTCTCGACGTGGAGAGGTCCGCAATTTCAATGGAAATTGCGGAAGTTCTCCACAACCTCCGGCGTGTCGACGGACCGACACTCCGGAGGTCCGCGATTTCAATGGAAATCGGACCTCCGATTTCCATTGAAATCGCGGTGGAACGGGGTGGTCGGTCGGTTTGCCGCGTGGAACGAGTCCGGGGAAGGCTTCTGATGGCCAAACTCGCCTGTCCCTACTGCTACCACCGGTTTCCCGCGAGCAACCTGTGGTTCCAGTGCACCGGTCGGCCCGCACCCGGCAAGGAGAAGTGCCGGAAGGTCGTCGACCCTGAACGGCAGCGGCTCACCGGCTACGCCCCCGCTTCCTGGCCGGCCTTCGCCGCTGCGAAGGCCCTGCTCGGGCGCACGCCGCGCCGGGCGCCGTGCCCGGACTGCGGCACGGTCAGCGGCATCCGAGCCTGCCCGGTGTGCCACACGCCGCTGCCCGCCAACTTCGCCGACAGCCGCAGCCCGCTGATCGGGGTGGTGGGCGGCAAGAACGCCGGCAAGACCGTCTACACCACGGTGCTGGTGCACGAACTGCGGCACAATATCCGGCGCCGCTTCGACGCCGACATCTCCTTCGCCGGGGAGCAGGCCGGGGTCGGCACCGCCCAGTGGCTGGAACGCTACGAACAGGCCCTGTTCGGCGACCGGGCGCTGTTCGAGTCCACCGCCAGCTCCGCCGACGGCATCCGCATCCCGCTGGTCATGCAGTGGCGGCAGCCGCGCGTGCAGTTCGGCCGCCAGGTGCACAACACCACGACGCTGTCGTTCTACGACGCCGCCGGCGAGGACATGACGACCCAGGAGTTCGTCAACAGCCAGGCCTACCTGACCGCGGCGGACGGGCTGATCGTGCTCCTCGACCCGTTCCAGCTGCCCGGTGCGCAGGACCGGATCGCGGTGCCGGACGTCGGCCGCCGCGACGCCGAGCCGCCGGTCAATGTGCTCAACCGGGTCACCGAGATGCTGCGCTCCAGCGTCGGGCTCAGCGACCGCAAGAAGATCGGCACCCCGATCGCCGTGGTGTTCTCCAAGATCGACGCGTTTTTCGGGATGCTCGGCGACAACCACCCGCTGCTGCGCCCGCCGGCCACCGGGCCCGAATACGACGAGGCGGGCGGTCAGGACGCCGACGAGCACCTGCGGGCGCTGCTGGCCGAGCTCGGCGCCGACGACCTCGACGGGCATCTGCGGGCGCATTACCAGGCGTTCCGCTATTTCGCGGTTTCCTCGCTGGGTGCGGAACCGGACTATGGCCGCAAGCAGATCGACCCGGCCGGGGTGCGGCCGTTCCGCGTGGACGAACCACTGCTGTGGCTGCTCAGCCACTTCGGGATCATCGAACGGAGCCGACGATGAGCGGGCGCGAGTTCCAGTCGCTGTACTACACCGACTGCCGACCGGGCCAGGGACTGCGCGGCGGCGCGGGATTCCAGTTCCAGGCCGTCACCCCGGGCACCACCGACGAGATGATGACCGCGGTGCAGCGCTCGGCGCTCTACGAGGCCCCGGTCGGCTGGATGCGCGAGAAACGCGAAGTCTCCGACTACCCGCCTTCGCTGGTCCACGTGCACGGCGCGGTTTACGCGACCGCCCGCGGGATCTACCTGGGCGCGGAGACCGGCGGCGTGCGGGAGGGCAACCAGTTCACCCATGCGCTGGCCACCGCCGACCCGCAGCTGTACGGGCCGATCCGGCCCGCGCAGCTGTGGGGCGCGCGGTGGTGGGTCGAGGAACCTGCGGAGACAACCGAGTGCGAGTCGGTGCCCGCCGAACCCGAGGCCGGCCCGCTCGGCGTAGAGGCGCTGCGAGACTGGGTGCTGGGCCAGCAGGACGGCGAATCCTGGTTGCTCGCCGTGCATTCCGCGATGGACCGGGTGCACGACGAGGGCGCGCCCCGGCTGGTGTTCGTCAGCGAGGACGCGGAGACCGCGGTGCGCTGGATCGCGGCCGGAACGCTCCTGCTGCCGCAGGAACGGGCGCTGCGGGTGGGCTTCCGGGTGTTCGCGACCAATCCGCAGTACAGCGGCCACGAGGTGCTGGCGGTGCACCCGGACTGGGCCGGATCGCTGGCCGACCCGGACCGCAACTCCGACTACGCGGTGTTCAACCTGGTCAGCGGCGAGCACCGGAAGGTCGAGCCGACCGCCGCCGCCCGGCATTGGGCGCCGCGCTTCCTCGGCGCCGACCCCTACGACGTGGTCGACGCCATCGAGCTGTCGTACCAGTTCGCACGAGGCCGGGGCGGGACGCCGCCGATCGCGGCGGATCGGCTGGCCGCCGGGGTGCTGATGCTCGACGAGACCGTTTCCGGGCAGGATTCCGCGCTGGCGCTGGCCGAGTGGCTGGTCGCCGTGCCGTCGGTGTCCGCGACGGACGTCGTAGAGCCGGTGCTGGATGCCGTGCTGGCCGCCTCGCCCGGGCTGCCGGTACTGGCGAAACTGGCGGAGACCAACACGGCGCAGGCCGGTCGGGTGCGGATCGCGTTGCTGCGCGCGGAGATCGACGAGATCGTGCGCGGCACCCCGGCCGACGCCCGGCCGCCGCTCGCGCCGCGGCCGTGGAGCCCGGACGAGGCGGAGGAGACCTGCGCCCTGGTCGAGGCCGCCGCCGGCGCTGTCGCCCCGGAACGGATGAACCTGCTGCTGCGGACAGCGACCAGGTTCGACGTGCGGCCCCGAGTGGGGAGGTTCGGCGAGGCTGCCGGGCGGTTCGTCGAGTGGTGGGCCGAGCACCCGCACGCCGGTTTCGACCCGGCGCGCTGGACGTGCGGCCCGGAGATGACCGACTTGCTGCGCGACGCGCTGACCCGCCGCCTGACCGGCCCGAACTCGGCCGCGGTCGTCGAAGCGATCAACGACCGCTGGTGGCGGCTGCTCGCCCCGACTCTCAGCGACCCCTTCATTCCGCTGGACGCGGCGATCGGCGCAGCGGCGGTGGCCGCGGGCGGTCCGGCCCGCCAGGAGACCATCGAGCGCTTCCGTGAGCAGCTGCGCGCACCGGACCGGCCGGGTACCGGCGAAGCGGTGTGGGAGGCGTTGTTCCGGAATTCGGCGCCCACCATGGCCGAGGTGAAGGATTTCCTCACCGTGCTTCCTTCTACGGCTGTTTCGGATTCCGTGGCGCAGAAGGCATTCGCGGCACTCGATAAGTCCAAAGTGTCCGGTCGATATCTGGACGTCCTGCGGATGCTGGGCCACCACATCGGCGACCGGGAGAACCTGCGCAAGCTGTGGGAGGAGGACAGCCGGCTGCGGTCCTGGCTGAGCACCGTCACCCGCAAGGGTGCCGCAACCGATGCCGCGGCACTGAAAGACGTCTCCGAAGAGGTCTTCACCGCCCGCGCGGAACAGATCATCGCAGCGCTGATCGGCGCCTCGCCGCAAGCCACGCTGGACGCTACCGAGCAGGGAGGCGAACAGCTGCAGAAGATGCTGGTCCACGCGCTGCCCGCGGTGTGGAACGACGAGCAGGCCGAGCCGTCGCGGCGGGACCAGGCGGTCGTGCTGGCGTTCCTGACCGCCTGGCACGACACCACCTCCGAAGAGGTGCGGAAAGCGTTCGACAAGGCCCTGGAACGCTGGGCCGGCAAACACAAGCAGTCCGACTACCGGCGGATAAGCAAGCTACTGCGCGGCGTGGCGGCCGAGGACGCCGCCGCCTGGCACGAGTGGTTGCAGGAGTACTCGCAGCAGAAGCCCAAACCGACCCGCACCCGTGAGCTCGCTCGGCGGCTGTTCCGCAGACGGGAGAAGTGATGCCGTACATCATCGGCGGCATCCTGCTGCTGTGCTTGGGGCTCTGGATCGCCTCGGTTGTGATCACCATCGTCGCCTGGCTGTTCCCCGTCTTCATGCTGATCGGCAGCTCCTGGGCGTTCGTCGCGACGTGCCAGGTGCTGCTGGGGCGCGGTTCCAGGCTTCCGGTGCTGGTCACGCCCAACGACGTGGTCAACGGCACCGCCGGGCTGCGCGAGCCGAAGGGGCCGTTTCCGCGCGACTGGGCCTGGCCGAGCTACCTCGCCGCCCAGTGGCGCCGCGACCTGATCGCCGCCTGGCACAACGGTTCCGGCTTCATCGTGCGCGGCTGGCGGTGGGGCTTCAACTACGGCAACGGCAGCAAGCTCAAGTGGGTGAGCATCGGCCTGACCATCCTGGTCTGGTCCGGCGTCACGCTGGGTGCGGTGCTGGGCGCGGTCGAGGTGGTGGTCATCTGCGCGATCGCCCTGGGCCTCGGCTGGCTCGGGTGGGCCGCGGTGGTCGGCGCCCTGCGCGGCTACGACCACGTCGTGCGGCGGATGCGGAAGGCCAGCGGGAGCTGTCCGGTGTGCTACCACGTGATGGCAGTCCCCGCATACCGGTGCAGCGCGTGCCAGGTGGTGCACCACGACATCCGGCCCGGCGTGCTGGGCGCGGCGTCGCGCACCTGCGGGTGCGGCGCGAAGCTCCCGACGACAGTGCTGCGGGCGTCCCGGCAGCTGGAGGCGCTTTGCCAGCGGTGCGACCGGCCGCTGCGCGGCGGCTCGGGCGCGGTCACCGACATCCGGATGCCGGTCTTCGGCCCGGTGTCGGCGGGCAAGACCCGGCTCGTGCACGCAGGTCTGGTCACGCTCCGGGACGTGGCCGCCGCCGAAGGCGTGGTGCTGGACTTCGTCGACGACACCAGCAGGCAGGCCTTCCAGCACGGCGAGCAGCTGATCGCCAGCGGCGGCGACACCGCGAAGACCCCGGCCGGGCAGCTGCCCCCGGCGATCACGGTCCGGTTCACCCGCGGCGGTTCGGGGAGGTCCCGGGGCCAAGCGCTGGTGCACCTCTTCGACGCGGCCGGCGAGTTCTACCTCGACCGGGACGACAACAGCGAGCTGGAATTCCTGGACCACGCCGGGGGACTGGTGTTCGTGGTCGACCCGTTCGCCATCGGCTGGGTGCGCGACCAGCTCGGCGGCGCGCTGGAATCCCGCCTCGTAGAGGCGCACCCGGCCAACGGCGACCCCGAGCAGGTCTACCACGTGACGGCCCGGCGGCTGCGCGACTACGGGGTCGAGACCGAACGGCGCGCCCTGGCGATCGCCGTGGTCAAGGCGGACCTGCTGACCGACCTGCCGTGGGCCGCCGACCTGTGCGCCGGGGCGGTGCGAGGTTGGCTGAACACCGCGGGCCTGGACAACCTCGTGCTGGCCGCGGAGCGGGACTTCGCCGAGGTCCGCTACTTCGTGGTCTCGTCGGTCACCGGGACCAGGCCCGGCCACCGGCTCACCCCGGCCGCGCCGTTCCGCTGGCTGCTGGGGCGCGGCGGTTTCGCCCTCGGTCGCGACGAGAAACCGACCACGGAGGCGGTATGAGCATTCGTCCCCCGGTGAACTACCGGATGTCCCGCTGGCTGCTGGTCGTGGTCTTGGCGATCGCGATGCTGGCCAGCATCCTGTTTTCGGCGACCAGCTGCGCCGACGTCGTGACCTCGGTGCTGAACAATGGCTGACGAGCTGACGCTCGGCATCGACCTCGGCACCACCTACTCCGCGGTGGCGTGCATCGTGGACGGTGATGTCGAGGTGGTCCGCAATCGGTTGGGCGAGCTCACCACGCCCTCGGTGGTGCACTTCGCGTCCGCCGACACGGCCGTGGTCGGCGCGGCGGCGCGGGAGAGCCTGGACCCGGAGAACACCGTCGAGCTGATCAAACGCCGGATGGGCACCGTATTCGAGCTGATGTTCCACGGCGCGAGGCACACGCCGGAATCGGTGTCGGCGCTGATCCTGCGCAGCCTCGTCGACGACGCCATCGCCCGCTTCGGTCCACATGAGACGGTCCGGGCGGTGATCACCGTACCGGCGTACTTCGGGATCCGGGAACGCGAGGCCACGCTGCAAGCGGCCCGGCTGGCCGGGATCGACATGCTGGAGGTGCTGAGCGAGCCCGCCGCGGCGGCGCTGCACTACGCCACCCAGGCCGAATCGGGCGCCGCGCTCGTCTACGACCTCGGCGGCGGCACCTTCGACACGACCGTGCTGCGAGTGGCCGCCGGCGAGGTGCACGTGGTGGCCACCGACGGCGACAGCAGACTGGGCGGCACCGACTGGAACGAGCGCATCGCCGAGCACCTGGCGGACGCGTTCGCCCGCGAGTTCCCGGACGCGGACCCGGATGACGAGGACTTCCAGCAGCAGCTCCAGGACGCCACCGAGCAGGTCAAACGCCAGCTGAGCACGGTCACCAGGCGCAGGGTGGGGCTGCGCTGCGGAGCTGCTGCGGCGAGCTTCGACATCGACCGGAAGACGCTGGAAGACCTCGGAGCCGACCTGGTGGACCGCACCCTGCGGATCGTGGACCGGGCGCTGGCCGCTGCTGCGGAGAAGGGAGTGTCCCGGATCGACGAGGTGCTGCTGGTCGGCGGCGCCACCAAGATGCCGGCGATTCGCACGGCGCTGCAAGCACATCTCGGCCGCGCCCCGAAGATCGTCGACCCGGACCTGGCGGTCGTCTCCGGCGCAGCCGTTCGCGCGCGTCGGCTCGCCTCGTCGCAGGCCGGTGCCCGGACCACGGCCGCAGTGGTGCCACGCAGCTTCGGCGTGCTGATCGAGGACAGCCACGACGAGAAGCTGCGGAGCTTCGTCGAACACCTCGTGCACCGCAACGAACCGCTGCCCGCCGTCGCGAAGGCCCGGTTCGCCACCATCGTGGACCGGCAGCGATCGGTGCGGATCCAGGTGTTCGAGCAGTCCGGCGACGTGCAGTCGCCGGAGGTCGAGCACAACCGGCGGGTGCTGGACGGCGAGTTCGCCGGATTGCCGCCGCTCCCCGCGGGTTCGGTGATCGAGGTGACGCTGCGGGTCAGCGCGGACGGCCTGCTCGCGGTGACCGCGCGGGAACCGCTCGGCGGCGCGGCGCTGGACCTGGAGGCCTATGTGGACGGTGTCGTCGACGGCGCGGAGACCGAGCAGCTCGCCGAGACCATCGCCGGTCTGTCGGTGCGGTGCTGAAGGGGGAGCGATGAGTTCGTGGATTCGCCGGAACTTCGGCGGGATCGGCCTGACGCAGTCCCCACCGGGCCCACACCTGCCAAAGCTGCAGGAACGGTACGGCGGGCACGTGCTGCTGTGCATCGACGTGAGCGGCTCGATGAGCGGCGGCCTGCTGTCCCAGGCCATCGCCGGCGGTGAGCAGTTCCTCGCCGAGGCCGAAGGCGCGCATTACGAGAGCGGGCTGGTGCTCTGGTCCGATGGGGTGCAGGAGTACGTGCCGCCGGAGGCCCAGCTGGACGAGGTGATCTCCGTGCTCCGAAAGGCAAAAGCGGCCGGCGGCACCGTGCTGTCACACGCGCTGCAGCTCGGCATCGACGTGCTGCCGGAATACCCGGGCGACCGCGTGCTGTGCATCTTCAGCGACGGGGCGCTGGCGGACCACGAGAAGGCCAGTGCGCTGGCGCAGAAGGCCTGCTCGATGGGTATCCGAATCATCGTTCGCGGCCTCGGGCGAAAGGCGGCCTCGGCGCTCGCCGATCTCGCCTGCCCCGGCGTGCAGGACGACGACCAGCAGATCGACGATGCGGCCGGTGTCGCGTCCGGCATCGCCTCGATGGCTACCGGCCTGTCGGTGCGCGGCGGCTGACCGGCTGCGCTCGTGAGTGATGGTTCCGGTTGTTACGGAACCGTCACTCACGAGCGATGTTCGTGCACGGCGATCAATGCAATAGGGTGCTGCCGACCGCGACGCGAGGAGGTGAGCCCGATGACCACGACCGGTCCCACCCGGGCGTTCCTGGCTGCGGCGGCTGTCTGACCGTCATCCAGGAGGGCCGTTCCACGAACGTGCTCTGGATGAAGGATGAATGATTCAGCCTTTTCGCATTTCCGTTTCCGGCGAAGTCCCCGACGACCTGCGCGCACGCTTGGCGCGAACCCGTAGTGCGGGTAGGCGTTGAGCGCGTCGCCGAGGTCGCCGGGTGGCAGGTCGCCGGGTGGCAGGTGCATTTCGGGCATCTGCGGGGCAAGCGCGCAAGGTGCGCGCCCGAGCCGATGCCGCTGGTCCTGACGCACGGCTGGCCGAGCAGCTTCGTGGCGATGCTGCGCGTCGCTGGGCCGCTGACCGATACCGCCGCGCACGGTGGCGACCCCGTACTGGGCCACCGGCACCATCGGCTCGTCGTTCCGGCAGTGCAACTACCACCGCAACGACCCGGTACCGGCGATCGCGGTGCCCGGGGCGGTCACGTCGAGCCACGAACCCGCGTTCGCGGACTTCCCGAAGAGCCTCGCCGAGCGCGTTTACCGAGACCTGCGCCACTGGAGCACGCCGCGACGCGGCGGGCACTTCTTGGCGCACGAGGAGCCGGCACAGGTGGCCGGCGAGTTGCGGTCCTTCTTCCGTCCACTGAGGACTGAAGGTTGATCTGGCGGGTCTCTGCGGCCACCGGTCGCGGAGGCCTACCACTACTGTTTCGAATGCCGGAACAGGTGCATTCGACCGAATATCTGGTTTCCCGTTATTCGGGAGCGCGGAGCTGCGAACAACGTGACCTGTTACACCAATGGTGTATGACTGGTCACGTTGCGATAACGGCAGATTGGATCGGGGGGATACTCGTATTGGCGGTTGCCGCGCACAACCATCGACGCAAAACCACACGACGGTCGTTACGCGGCTCATGGTGCACCGAGGGTCTTGGAGGTTGGCGATGGTCGCGGCGCTGAAAGCGCACGCAGCATGGTTGGTGAACGCGCTGGGGGTGAACCGGAATCCGCTGCGCAGGCCCATCGATCGACTGGCGGCCGGCATCACGGTTCTGCTACTCATGGTCGCGCTGATCGCGATCCCCGCATCGGGTCTGTTCGGTGCGTCACTGCACGCCGACCTGACGCAGCGGGCGGCGGAGTCGGCGGCCACCACCCAGCCGGTGACCGCAACGCTGACCACCCGTCCCACGCTCAGCGTGCCGGTCTCCGAGGCCTACAGCCAGGATGCCCTCAGCTCCACGGCGGTCGTCGAGTGGCGCACCGGGCTGCAGCCGCACTCCACGACCCTCCAAGTACCGGCCGACAGCTCGCCGGGCGACACGTTGACGGTGTGGGTCGACCAGGCGGGCAACCGCGTGCCGCCGCCGGCGAGCGCTGGCTCGATCACGACCTCGGCGATCTTCGCCGCGATACTCGTGCTGCTGGTGATCGAGCTGGCCTGCATCGCCCTGATCGCCGGAACCCAGAACCTCGCCCGCCGCATGTCCATGCGGGGGTGGGAACGCGAATGGGCGTTCCTCCAGCACGGCGGCACCTGGTCCCAACGGTAAATTTCCCGTTCTGGATACTGTTTCCAACCTCGTCCTGCGTTGCAACCGAACAAGGGGCGCCGTCAAGAATGGCAAGTCCCCACCGGCATGACGGAATCCTCCTGACGTTCCGCCAGGCAGGACGAGTTTGGATGGTTCTGGTTGAAGCGAACGGACCGTTCGTCTCGCCTACCGAGGTGAACAGGCCGTTCGCTTCACATCGATTGGCGAGGCGGAACCAGGTCGCTCCCGCCGGGGCAGCCAGCTGAGCCTCCACGCAGAGCGAGTTCCCAAACAGCCTCTATCGCAACCCGAAAACGCTCACGGCCCCGGACCAGCGGGAACGTCAGTTCGGTCGGGGGGCTACCGCTGCGCGGTAGGGGGCGAGCATCTTGCCCAGCCAGGCCTCGCCGATCGGGGTGTCCAGGTCGATCTGCAGCTCCGGTTCGTCGCCGTCCAGGCCGTCCGCGCCGCAGCGGTCGCCGAACAGCACCAGCGCCGGGTTCCCGGTGTCCCTTTTGGACGGCCAGATCAAGCCGTCCGCCCATTCCGCCTGCGATCGGATCCAGGCCGCCCACGCCTGGGTCCGCGCGTAGGCGTCCTCGCCCTCGGCGTCGACCAGCCACGAATCCTGTGCAACCGCGGCAAGATCCGGTGCCGTCAGCAGGCTGACCAGGTTCAGCTCCCGGGCGGTGCGCAGCGCGCTGAGCCGCCGCTCGGCGATCTGCGCCCGGCGGATCAGCCGCTGCCCGTTGCCGCCGAACCCGAGGTTGCGCAACAGCACCTCCGCCAACGCCGTCGTCACGTGCAAGCCCGCGTAGTAGGTGGGAAACGGGTCCGCCGCGGTTCCGTCGAACCGGCCGCCCGACGACCTTTTGCCCGCTTGCGCGGGCTTGAACTCGGCCGCGTGCCGCGTGCGGAAATGCAGCCGGAACAGCGTGGTGTCGGCGGGCAGCACGTACTTGTTCGGGGCGGCTTCGAACTCCGGTGGTGGTGTGGCCTCGGGCATGCTCACACCTCCGCCGAGTCTTCGCGGGCGGCGTCGATCAGCGCCCGGTCGGCGACCTGCCCGATCAGCTCGGCGGGCACCCCGCCGAGCCAGTCGTTCGGCCCGAGCCACCAGTCCGCCGCGCCCCACGGGTCCTCCGCGGCGTGCAGGTAGCGGTTCACGGTCCGCACCAGCTCGCGGGGGGCACCGGCGGCGTCGAACTGGAACGCGGGCCACCGGCTCGGGCCGTCGTCCGAAGGCAGCCGGATCAGGTCGGGGTCGGCCGGATCCGCCCCGGCGGCCTCGACCTGCTGCTCGTCCAACGAATCCGCCGCGCGCAGCCGGTCCAGGTCGGGGTGCGGCGCGGAGCTCGTCAGCTGGTCGCGTAGGTCCGCGCTCAGCTGCTGCCAGTCCACCGTCGGCCGCCGGAACCGCGACTGGGGCTCGGCCAGTGCCTGCCGGACCGGGTGGGTCATCGGCAGCGCATCACCCAGCAGTGAGGCGATGTCCTCGGCGATCAGCGCCGAGGTCTCCGAATCCGCCGCGTCCTGCAACTCGGCGACCAGCGCGACCAGCCGGGTGAACGTCTCGGGATCGAGCCGGTCTGCCACGTCGTCCCACTCGGTCGCCAGCGCGTCCAGCATCCGCTGTTGACTCAACCGCCGACCTCCTTTCCGGTGGTGCCCACGGTTCCCGTTCGTCCGCGCGACCCGACGAGATCTACGAACCCGACACCTGCCCAGTCAACACCAAGATCCATCGAACCTGGGCGAGAAAGCCGGGATTGCGAAACTCCGGTGCCGCACCCTAGCCGTTGGCCGGGCAGAACAGGGGTTTCCCGCGCCGTTGAGCCGCGCCATGAGCTTCTGGGCGTTCGCCCCGGCCATCGCGCTGACCACGACGGCCGTGCAGACCAGCTGGGTGACAGCGAGCCCGGACAAAGTGCTTGGCGGCACCGGCAACTGCACGGTCAGGATCCCGTTCTCCGGGGCGCCGGCCGACACCTGCTCGGGCGGCAGGAACGGCAGCTCCGTGCGGAGTCCGGCGGAACCTTCGGCGTCGGTGGGCCCGGCGGCGAGCAGGCGGAGCGCTTCGGTCACGGTGCCGAGCCGGCCGGTCTCCCGGGTCGACGGCCGAACCGCCTTATTCGTCCCCAGCCGGACTTCGAGCGAAACCGACTCCAGCACAGTGGTCTTCGACCCCGTCGAGCAGGAGGCGCTGCACACCGACCAGGCGGACCGGCAGTTCCGGTCGGCGTCCTTGGTCAAACTGCTCATCGGGCTCGACCTGGTCGAGCGCGGGGTCGTCAGCCCGAAGCGGCCGAGCCCGAGGATGGCCCGGATGCTCTCGCACAGCGACGACGAGATCGCCAGCGAACTGTGGTCTTCCGGAGGCGGGCAGCAGATCGTCACCCACGTCGCGGCCAAGATCGGCCTGTCCAACACCGAACCGCCCGCCACGCCTGGCCGCTGGGGCGACACGTTGATCACCGCGAACGACCTGGTCAAGGTGTACCAGCATGTTCTGGCGCTGCCGGCCGGGAAACGCGCGTTGCTGCTCGATCCGCTGCGGGATGTCGCGCGCACCGCGGCCGACGGCACCGACCAGACTTCGGCATCCCCAGCGCGCTGCCCGGTGAGCAGTGGGCGGTCAAACAAGCCTGGGCCGCCGGGCGCGGCGGCGTCGACGCGCACACCAGCGGCCTCGTCGGCAGCGGGGACCGCTACCTAGTTGTAGTGCTCACGCACCACCCGGAGGGTTATTCGCTGCCGAAGGCGGAAAGCCGCGTCACCGCCGAGGTGGCGGAGCTGGCCGCGCTGCTGGACTGAGCCGCTAGGTGTCGGAGGTTGGAGGTTGGTGCTCCTGAACGTTCTTCGTCGGATCGGTACTCGCGGGCGTAGCGGGTTTCTTCGGCGAGGATTCGCTGGTAGCGCTTGACTTTCCCAGTTGCGGCTCGGTGTAGCGGAGCGGTGCGGTGTGTCGTCAGAACGAGTCCCCGACCGCCGTTGCCAGGCGCGCGGCGTCCTCGTCGTCGTGGTTGCCGACGGTGAGCGTGAGCTTCTTAGCGCCGCGGTAGGCGGCCCTTCCTGAGACCGGGGTGTCGATGATGCCGATGATCGGGCTGACCGCAGCATCCGGGCGTTGGCCCAGCAGCGTCCCGAGAACTGCGGCAGCGGCTTTCATGACCTTCCCGACTTCGCCGGCGAAGCTGGAACGGACGAGCCGAGCCGGGCCCCAGGTCACGTAAGCGAGGTCCGGATTCTCATTGGTGGCAAGGATGCCGAGCAACTCGTTGGCTCGACGCTGCTGCGCGTTGGACCTCGCGAAGGTGAACCCCTCGCGCATCTCGAGGTCGTCGAAGTCGATCGCATCATCTCGCGCACCTGGAACGGCCGTGTTCACGATGACCGGCCGCACGGCCGCATGGAGTAGCGCGGCGAGTCCCGTGACGAACAGGTACTTGGAGATGAAGAACAGCACCCAGGACGCCTCATGCCCCTCGACCGTGGCGTGTCGACGTTGCCGGATGAACGAGGCCGCAAGAACCAGTGCGTCGATTCGCGCGTGGTTCGACTGCAAGTGTTCGACCACGCGGCGGCTGTCAGCGACCAATGACAGATCAGCCGCGACGAACTCCGCCCGTGACGCCGCTGACTGGTCGTTGCCCCTCACGGTCGTGAGCAGCGCGTCGAACTTGGCACGGCTTCGCCCGATCACCACGACGCGGTCACCCGTTCTCAGGAAGTGACGCGCCAGCGCTGCTCCCATGCCGTCGGTGCCTCCGGTGATCAAGATCGTCCGCATGCTCTTGCCCCCTTGTTCCGGAACCCGTGTTCCGGATCAAGCTAGCATCAACGGAACAGATGTTCCGAATCGCTATAGTGCGGGGGTGGCCGAGGATCGGAAGCAGCGACGAGACGCCGTCGCCAACAGGGAGCGGATCTTGGTGGCTGCGGGAAAGGCCTTCCGGGACAGCGGCATGGCCGTGGACATGCGCGCCATCGCCGCAGCGGCCGGTGTCGGCATCGGCACCCTCTACCGACACTTCCCCACACGCGAGCACCTCGTGCAGGCCGTTACAGGGACCGACCTCGCCGACCTCGCCGAGGCAGCCCTTCCCGAACGAGTACCCGCGATTGCCGGACTCCGCGAGCTCTTCACCTCGACGATGGCTCAACTCGCCGGCAACAAGGCGATGGTCGATCTGCTCGCCGTCGGATCAACGTCGAACGAAGATCTCGAACGATGCCTCTCGCACCTCACCAAGATTGGCCAGCAGGCTGTCGATCGCTCCCGGACCGATCACACCCTCGGCACCGATGTGACCGCTCACGACATCGCCTACCAGCTCCTCGGACTCATCCGCATCGCGCAGCTGATCCCCGACCCCGAACCAAGCATGATCGGACACCAGGTAGATCTCGCGCTACGCAGCCTCGCCGCAGAGTAGAAGTCTCGAAACCAGGCCGGCGACTGCCCTGACCTGCCTGCCGTCAATGTCCTGCCCGCTAACCGCTCACCTGGTGCCCGGCGATGTCGGTGCGGGCCTTGGCCACCGCCTTCTGGTCCATGCCGCCGATCTTGAGCTCGAAGCGCACATCGTTGCCGCCCTCCAGCTCCTTGGCGTGCACCGTCAGCTCACCGGTTTCGGACATGTAGAAGGTGATCTCGATGCGGCAACCGGCCGGGCGCGCCGGGATGCCGGTGAGCATGCCGGTCCCGACCTTGGTGTTGTCGGCCGGTTCGTCCGACGCGACCGGACCGGCCTGCTCCCACACCTCGATCTCGACCATCCGCTGGTTGTCGACGGCCGTCTGGAACGGGTACGGGCCGGTATCGGCGGGCAGCTCGGTGTTGGCGTGCAGCAGGTGCGCCACCATCTGCCGCGCCCGCATCGGATCGGTGAGCGCCAGCGGATCACGCGGGTCCACCGCCTTGACCCCGAACGCCCGCGGCACCACGGTGGCGACCCGCTTCTTGGCCATCGCGTCGACGTCGGCCGCGCTGATCCCCAACTGCCGTTCGGCCGACGCGCCCTGGACCTTCTTGGCCTGCCTGATCAGCGCGAACAGGGCCGCGCCCTTGGCGACCGCGAGGTCCGGTTCGGAAAGCCGGGCGTCGAGCCCGAAGCGCTGCTTGAGCCCGCCCGCCACGGCGGGCATCCGGGTCATCCCGCCCGCCAGCAGCACCTCGTCGAACCGCTCGACGCCCTTGCGCCGGGCGGTTTCGATGATCCGCTCGGTGATCGACATCGTCCGGTCGAGCAGGTCGGCGGTGAGGTCGTCCAGCTGCTGCCGGGTGACCGGCACGGTGACCGCGGAGCCCCCGGCCCGCAACGCGACGTTGCGGGACATGGTGGCGCTCAACGCCTTCTTGACGTCCTCGGCGCGGTCGGTGAACTCCTGCATGGCCTGCTCGTCGGCGCTGGGATCCAGGTTCGGGTGCGCGTCCCGGAAAGCGGCCAGCAGGTGGTCGACGATCCGCTGGTCCCAGTCCGCGCCGCCGAGCTCGCCGTCCCCGTCGGTGCACACCACCTGAATGTCGTGCCCGGACACCCGGATCACGGTGGTGTCGAAGGTGCCGCCGCCCAGGTCGTAGACCAGCACGTGCCGGGCCTGCGGCGAGTCGTCCAGCGCATGGTGGTGCAGCGCGGCGGCGACCGGCTCGTCCAGCACGTCGAGCACGTTCAGCCCGGCGATCGCCCCGGCTTTGCGGGTGGCGTCGCGTTCGGCGATGCCGAAGTAGGCGGGCACCGTGATCACCACGTCCCGCACGGTGTGTCCGGTGTTCTCCTCGGCGGCGCGGGCGAGTTCGCGCAGGATCAGCGCGGAGATCTTCTCCGGGGTGTAGCGGTTGCCGTGGTAGGTGAACTCGGTGTTCCTGCGCCCCATGTCGCGCTTGACCAGCTGCGCCACCAGGTGCGGCGCGAGCAGCGCGGAGTTCTTCGCCGCCGTGCCCACCAGCGCCACGCCAGGCCGCTCGAAGTACACCACCGAGGGCGTGGTGTCCTCGCCGACCGCGCTCTTGGCGATCACCGGGCGCGCCGCCTCGTCGATGTGCGCGATGCAGGAATGCGTGGTGCCGAGGTCGATGCCGAACGTGGCCGGCGCCATGGAGCTCCCTTCGTCGTGCCGGTGCTAGCGGCCTTGGTAGGTGAATCCTGCCCAGTGGGCGAGCCCGGTGGGGTCGGTGTCGGCGAAAAACGCCGCCAGTTCTTCGGGAATACCGGAAAGCGGGCGGCGGCGCGGGTCGAGCATCCACTGCTGCGCGGCCCGCAGCGCGCTCGCCGGGTCGGCATAGCCGGAGTTGAGGTAGTGGTGGAACACGATCATGAACATGGCCGTGGGAATGTCCTCGACTTCCCAGCGGGTGCCGACCACCCCGGAGGCACCGGCGGCGAGGAACGCGGTGGACAGCGTCAGCACCTCGTCGTGCTCCCGGTTGGTGAGGTCGCTGGCGCAGGCCGCGAGCACGACCAGCGCCCCGGCGACGTCGCGCGGCCGGTCCCGCGCCTGGCGCAGGATGTCCTGCACCGGCAGCACTTCTTCGGAGCCGAGCAGCAGGGCCGATTCGGTCGGCAGCTCCGCTGGGGTGGCGTGGCAGGCCAGGTGCAGCAGCGAGGCGGTGGGCAGCTGGGCGAGCACCTCGGCGGGTTTCGGCGGTTTGCGGTTCCGGCTGCGCCTCCTCGGATCGGACGGTTTCCCCAGGTAGGTGCCGTGCGCGTAGTGCGTGTCGTGGATGTGGCCGAGTTCGTGCCGGCTGAAGTGCAGCTCCGGCATCCGCACCAGCATGGGTTCGCTGGCCCAGGAACGGGTTTCGCGTCGGCCGGCCTCGACGAACTGCCGTGCCGACGCTGCGTAGCAGATGATCGCGTCCTGGCAGGCGTAGCGGACCTTGCCGCCGGGCACCCGCCGCCGTGCGGCGTGCCACGGCACCGTGCCCAGCTTTCCCACGGGTACCAGCACCATTCGCAGCGGACGCTCGCGCGACCCGGCGGCGACCAGGTCCAGCACCGGGTTCAACGCCGCGGTCCAAGCCCAGTCGCAGACGCTCTCCAACGCCGCCCGCCACTGGTCCTCGACCTCGCGGGAGCGTTCGCGCTGCATCCGGTCGAACCGGACGACCGGGCCGTCCTCGGTGAGCCGCGCCGATTCCACCCGCTCGACCCGCCCATCGGCGGTGACCAACACCGCGACGCCGGGCAACAGGTAGACCAGGGCCTGGGTGCGCGCGGCGCGCAGCCCGGCGGCGATCTCCGCCACCGGCGGTGGGGCCAGCAGCTGGGCTTCGACGTTCGTTCCTTCGAAAGCACGGAGGACCCGGGAACGAAGGTCGCTGGGCAGCGCGGCATCGGCCACGCTCGCGGTGCCGGAAGCGCCGATGTCCCAAGGTTGTTGTTGCCCCACCTCGGATTCCCACCGGTCGGCGAGGTCCGCGTGCCCGCTCTCCCGCAGCAGGGCCGGCATGTTCGCGTCGACCGTCGCAGCGTGCAACACCATGCCGCGCCCCAACTCCAACGCCTGCACCGCAGCCTCCGGCTGTCCGGCGGCGAGACACCAACGGCTCACGTCAGCTGCTTCGCCGGCCGCGGTGCTCGCCGTCTCCAACGCCCGGCGCGCGCTGGACTGCAGCAGCACGCTGCGGGCCCGCTCGCGCAACGCATCCAGCCCGGTGGTCACGGATCGCTGCGGATCACGACGCACGCTGTCGCCGCGGGTGAAGTAGCAGTCCGCCAGCGAGTGCAGCAGGTTCGCGGTGTCGAACGCGCCGGGCTCCAGCTCGAACTCGCGAAGCACCTGCTCGAACCGGTCGATGGCGTTGCTGAGATCGCGTGGTGCGCGGGTGAATTCGAAGCGGGTCCGCAACGCGGTCGCCAACATGTAAAGCGCCTGCCAGCGGTTCTGCGGGTACACATTGGGTTTGGCGCAGATCTCGACCATCATGCCGATGCCCCGGTTGAGCATCCCGAGATCCCGGGTCGCCATCGCCTGACTGACGCACGCCACCGCGGCACCGAGCGCCTCGTTCGGCTGGTCGAAGTGGTGATCGGGGACCTGGTCGAGCGCGTCGAGAATGGCGTCCGTCGCGCTGCGCACCTCGTCCTTGTCGATGCCGTCCAGGCGGAACTCGCCGCCGCTGATCATGCTCCGGAGCAGCCGGATCGACCCCAGTGCACTCGCGAACCGCGGCCGCAGCACGCTGTCCGGCGGAAGTTCCGACAGCAGTTGCTCGAGTTCCGCGCCTGCCTGGTCCAACGCGTCGGGATCGGTGCGGCTCGGGGAAATCCGGCTCACCGCGGATGTGAACCGCGCGAGCACGTCGTCCCCGCCGACGCTTTCCGCGTAGTAGCGCGCGGCGTCGAGGTCCTCCCGAGCGCCAAGGGCCATGAACCGCTGGGTGAGCAGGGCGCTCAGCCACGGCATCATCAACGGCCGCAGCTGGTGGTCCGCGGGCAGCAGCTCGTCGGCGCGCTGCATGTTCTCCACCGCGGTGTCGAGCAGTTCATCGGTGCGATCGGTGATGGCTTGGAGGCCGTCGGCGGAGCCCAGCAGGAAGTGGTTGACGCCGGTGTTGACCGGGTCGGCGGAGCCACGGTGGATCGCCTGCTCGCACATTTCCCGGACCCTGGCCAGGGATTCCGGCGACTGCGCACGGTCGGTCACGACCGAGCCCAGCAGCGCCATCGTCAGCTGGGTGAGCACCGAGGCGCGATCCGGATCGTCGTCCGCGAAGTACTCCAACGCGTGTTCCAGCCGCTGGATGATGGCGGCGTGCTCGGGCTGGTCGAAATCGGAGGGCTCCTTGCCGGGCGTGACCAAGGAAGTGCGCAAACCGGTGAGCAGCAACGGGCGCATGGGGTGGTCGGCCGGTAAGGCCGCGGCGGCCGCGGCGATCTGGGCAGTTGCGGCGTCGGTGTCCTCGGAGCTGCCCGTGACCTCTGCGAGCTTGGCGGCCAGACCTGCTTGCAGCCCGGCGAGTTCTTGCTTGCCCGGCTCGTCATCGGGCCAGCTGCGTGCCGCGTCGTCGAGCTCGCCGATCGCCGTCTCCCAGTCCTCGCGGGACGAGTTGTCCAGGTTGCCCGCGGCTTGGACGAGGACCTTCCAGGTGGTCACGGAGCTGTCGGCGGCGGCGTCCGGGGAAAGCGCGTCCAGGTGGCGGCGAACCTCGGGGAGCTCATCGGTGGGGAGTGACATCCGGTCGCCGATGTTCGCGTCGAGGCGGCCGTGGCGCATCTCGGCGGGCACGTCCCTGGCCACGATGAGGAAGGCCAGGCCGATGTGGCAGGCGTCCGACATGCTGGTGTCGAGCGGGTGTTCCAGCGCTTCGGTGAGATCATCGGTTGCTGTCCGGTGATCGGTTTCGTCGCCGCCCCCCGACAGGAATCGGACGGTGTGGATCAGCCCGCGCGTGAGGCGGAGCTGGTTCCACAGCGGCGAATCCGGCAGCAGGGCGCACGCCGTGTTCAGGTCGGCCAGTGCCGCGTCGGACTCCTCCAGGGCACCCAGGTGGACGACCATCTGGCCGGTGATCAGGCCGATCCGGCCCACGATCTCGGCCGCGTCGTCGGACAGCAGCGGCCGCAGCTGCCGCAGATAGCCGACGGCGGTGCGGAATTCCTCCTTGTCCCCGCGCTCGGCGAGCAGCGCGTGCGCGAGGCCGAGCTGGTAGAGCGGAGCGGCGCGGGCGGGGGAGTCCTCGGCGAGGTGGCGGAGCAGGTTCCCGGCGACCTCGATGACTTCGTCGACGTCCGCGCCGGTGGTCTGGGCGCGGTGCAGCAGCAGGTCGGCCAGCTCCACCAGGATCCGGTAGGCGGGTTCGTCGTCGAGTTCCCCGGCGAGCTGGGCATACCGCTGCGCGATGGCCTCGTCGAGCTCCGCCGGATCGGCAGTCATCGAGCACCTCCAGAGATGATCAAGAACCCCGATCCAGCTTAAAGCCAGCACAGCTGGACCCCCACCGGTCCAAGCGCCGATTTCGCGCGAAATCGCCGTTTCGCACGTGTGGCAGGTGTCGATTTCGCGCGAAATCGCCGCTCCGGGCCTGCGGCGCGCCGGGGTTGGAGGGGTCGGGCCGGTGTGGTTTCCGCGGCCGGCCGAACGGCGGCAGGCGAACAGGTGAATTCCGTTCTGCCGCAGCGGTTGTCCGCGTAACCTCCCGATGTTCGCCGCTCTCGACCCGAAGGAGACACCGGTGGGCAGACGAAACCTGTTGGCCGCGGCGTTGTCGGCGGCCGTGGTGACGACGACGCTGGCCGCGCTGCCCGCCGCGGCGGCCCCGGCGGAAGCGCCCAACCTCAACGATTTCGTGCTCAACAACACCAGCGGTGACCTGCAGTCGAGAGTCGACAAGCTGGACGCCAAACTGCCGAAGCTCGGCGTGCAGAACATCCTGGACCAGGCCAACCGCCAGGGCAGCACCGGAAGTGCCTGCACCTCGCCCGCGCTGGAAACGATGCAGGAACCGACGCTGCGGAAGTTCTGCTTCAACGCCGGGGACACCGACACGACCGTGTGGATGCCGCAGGGCATCACCACCGTCGCCGACGCGCAGGAAGACCAGCAGTGGGGAACGAAGCAGGCGCTGCTGGTCAGCTGGTACAACAAGGACACCAGCCCGGTCAAGGGTGTGCGGGTCTCCTTCCTCGACCCGGCGACCAGCAAGTACCAGCACGTGCTGCTGGTCTACCCGTACATCAACAGCAACGGGAACCCGTCCTACGAGGCGGTGACCACGCCGCAGGCGGGCAACGGCGGAAGCGTCCACTCCGGCGGGATCGTCTGGTACGGCAACTACCTCTACCTTGTCGACACCGCCCGCGGCATCCGGGTGTTCGACATGCGCTACATCTTCGACCTGAAGTCGGCGAGCAACGGCGACACCGCCGACCAGAACCAGGTCGGCCGCCAGAACAACGTCTACTACGGCTTCGGCTACCGGTACGTGATGCCGCAGGTCGCGGGCTGGTCGAACCCGGAGGGCGTGATCGACCTGCCGGGCGAGTACAAGTGCACGGCCGGGGGCAGGCAGCGCTACTCGTACGTGTCGCTGGACCGCAGCACGACGCCGGACACCCTGCTGACCGGCGAATACTGCACGGACCAGGGCGATCCGAACCTCAACGGCCGAGTGGCGCGCTGGGAGCTGGACGCAGCGACGGGCCTGCCGAAGCCGGACGGTGACGGTGTCTGGCGCGCGAAGTCGGCGTACCGGCTGGCGAAGCCCCGCGTGCAGGGCGCGACGGCCACGGACGGCCGCTGGTACCTCAGCAGCACCGGCGGAGGAACAACCGGTCCGGGCCACTTCCAGGCTGCGTTGCCGGACAAGGCGACCGGGTCGGGAGTGCTCACAGTGGACGGTCCGGAGCGGGACGTGGCGATCGGCGTGGAGGACCTGTCGTTCTGGCCGGGCAAGAACGAGGTCTGGACGGTCACGGAGCACCCGGGCAAACGCGTGCTCTACAGCGTGCCCCGCTGAACGGTGAGATCCGGTCCGGGAACCTCCCGGGCCGGAACCGCCGTCACTCGGCCGATAGCACGAGAAGTCCGAGACCGATGAGCGCGACGAGAATGGTCAGCAGCATTTCGCCCGTGATGCCGAGGACGAGCGCGAGGGCCAAAGCGCGCACGGCGAACTGCCGCTGCAGCCGGGAAACATCGGACGGTGTGCCGGACGACGGTGTGACCATCTCTCTCCTCCGAGCGGGCCAGGGGTGCTTCTCGGTATGTCGTCAATTTGGGACCAGGCCGCGAAAATCGGCGCGGTGCCAGTGGGAACAGGTGGTGCCGTCGGGCTTCGGCTCGTGCTCACCGATCGGACCGGCATTACGCGCGGGACGGTCGGCGCTCACCCCTCGCAGGCCATCACCCGCCTCGCGCCTGCCGCATCCGTGCGCGGCGCGGTAGCTCGCGCTCCGAATGTTTCAGCCGCGCAAGAAATACATGACCGTCATGGTCACAGCGATGGCCAGGATGCTGCCCCGCAGCAGCGAGGAGGGGAGACGGCGGGCGAGGTGGGCGCCGGCCCAGCCGCCGGCCACCGCGCCGACCAGCATGGCTGCGAGGACGAGCGGAGCGCTCAGTACGTCCGAAGCGAAGAGGAACAGCACGGCCGCGCTGAGAAAGACGGCCGCGAGCTGCATGACTCGCATCGGGTTGCTGGCCGCGGCGTCGAGTCCGAGCCCGATGCTCCACAGCGCCATCATCGTGATACCTACGGCACCGCCGAAGTATCCGCCGTATATGGCGAGGAAGAACTGACCGATCAAGACGGCTCGGGGACTCATGCTGACCGAGCGGCCCAGTGCGTTGCGCAACGCCTGGGAGAGGCGGCGCCCGAAAGCGAGGATCAGCGTGGCGGCGGCGAGCAGCCAGGGCGCCGCGGCGTTGAACGACGATGCCGGCAGCGCCAGCAGCAGGCCGGCACCGATCCCGCCGCCGACCATGCTGATCGCCGTCAGCGCCTTCGTGGACGTCTCCCCGACCGGGGTGAGCTCGCGTCGGTAGACCCACGCGCTGGCCACGGCCCCGGGCACGAGGGCGACCCGCGATAACGCGTTCGCGGTCACCGGTGGCAGGCCGAACGCGACGAGAGCGGGCAGCGCGACGAACGTACCCCCACCACCGATGGCGTTCAGCGCCCCGGCAGCGATACCGGTCAGCAAAACGAGCAATGTCTCGATCACAGCCCGAGCATCGTCCCGTGACCAGCGGGTCCACAATGCGTAATCGACGTACCCAGCCTACGGCTGGGCCTTAGGCTGAGGCGATGCGCTACGACCTGGACGACCTGCGGCTCTTTCTCCACGTCGTGACCGAGGGGTCGATCACGGCGGGTGCTCGCCGGATGCACCTGAGCCTGCCTTCGGCCAGCACCAGGGTGCGCTCGCTGGAAGGCCAGGCCGGCGTGGCACTGCTGATCCGCGGCCGGCGGGGCGTGCGGCCGACACCAGCCGGGACGACCCTGGCCCGCCACGCACGGGACGTGCTCGCCCAGACCGCGCGACTCGAAAGCGCCGTCGCGAGCTATACCCGGTCCGCCACCGCTCCGCTGACCCTGCTGGGCGGCGGCTCCGCGATGCACCGGCTCGTGCCGAGGGCCCTGGTCTCCTTCCTCCGAGCACATCCGGACGTCGACGTCACGGTGTCCGAGAGCCGCACCCCCCAGACCGTGCGGATGCTCGCCGACGGCGAGGCGGACCTCGGGGTGGTCCTCGACGACGAGACCCGCGACTGCGGCCTGCACATGGAGCCCCTCGGCGACGACTCCCTCGTCGTGATCGGCCAGGCCGGAGGAATCCTCGCCGGGCGGAGCGCGCTGACCTACAGCGAGGTCGCCGAGCACCCTCTCGTCGGGCTCAACGCCGATTCCTCGCTGCGCCGTTGGATCGAGAAGCACCTCGTGTCACACGCTCCGGTGGTGCGTTACCGCACCACCGTCGCCAATCTCAACGTCCTCGTCGCCCTCGCTGCCGCCGGAGTCGGACTCGCCGTCGTACCGCGTCCCGTCCTCGATCCCCACCAGCCACTCGAGGTGTGTGAACTGCAAGACCCCTGGGCTCGCCGCCACCATTTGCTGGCCTGGGGCGTCAAGGACCACGCCGCCTCGACGGCCGTCGCCGCACTCGCCGAACATCTGCGTCACGCCGCCCTCTTCGATCCTGTCTCCCGCAGCACGCACGCAGACCCCATCGACCGGCGTCCCCACCACGACGGCTGACCGGCCGCTGCCCCGTCCGGAGGGGTCGCCTGCCCGCCCTTGCCGAGTGAGGGACTGTGAATAGAACGGCTCTTTGTCGCCAGGTCGTACCCCGGCAGACCGGGAGCAGGATTTTTCCCGAAAGGCCGTAGAGACTGTCCGAACGGGTTCACGCTGTCGTGATCAACGCATCCGGGACCGAGCGGATTCGACCATGGCAGCTGTTGACAGGGCGAAGATCGATACCTCCAAACCGAGCATGCGCGGGTGTACGACGCTTTCATTGGCGGCAAGGACAATTTTCGAGGTGGACCGCGAGGTGCTGCGCGAGGTCCAGAAGATCGCCCCGGACGGGGTGCAGGCCGGGCGGCAGTGCCGGGACTGGCTGATCCGCGTGGTCCGCCACCTCGCGGGGCAGGCCGGCATCGACCAGTTCCTCGACCTGGGCTCGGGCCTGCCGAGCGCGGAGAACACCCACCAGGAGGCGCAGCGCATCAACCCCGAGGCGCGAGTGGTCTACTTCGACATCGACGCGTCGGTCGTCGCGCACGGCCGGGCGCTGCTGGTCGACAACGAGCACACGCACTTCGAGCTCGGGGATATGCGGAAGCCGGCGGAGATCCACTTTCTCGGCGGGGTGGCCCGCAAGCGCTGACCGCGCTTTCGCCGAGCGGCTGGTGTTTCTTTCGTGCGGGGCCGGGAGCTGCCACGTTGCTCCCGGCCCCGCGTCCGGATCGCAGGTGCGGTCGGGTCCGCAATCCGGATGTCGCCGCGCGCCGCAGGGGGAGGGGGCTGCGTCGCGTCGGGGCGACGTCCTCAGCCCGCTGTCCTGGGACTGTCCGTGATCGACAAGTCGCTGGGCAGCAGAATGCAGCAGAACTCGCCGAACTGGACTGGTATCAGCGGCAACCGGCCGATGGTCGATGTGTCGTGCGGTAGTACGCGGCCCTGGCGTTCCTCGCCGTCGATGCGGGCTTGCACGACGGAGCCAGGCTGGATTCGGCTTCGTGCGGGGAGGTTGGCAGAGGGGTGGCCGCCAGATGGGGTCGGGGGAATTGCGGCCGAGCTCTCTCCCGCCCGAGGCTGCGGCACGGCCGGGGGAGAGGTGGCCGCAGGTCCTCGGGAGACCGGTGCAGAGGAGGTCTTCATCGAAAAGTCCGTTCTGCTGAGGGAAGTTGTAGGAGCGGTGCCTGGCGGACGTGAGGGGTCGGGGGCAGCCGCGCCCACCAGTCACCGCAGCACCGACGGGGCATCGGCTCGCCTGGGGGCGCTTGCCGGTGCCGACGAGACTACAAAACGCAACTTGCAAGATATTCGGATTTCTTGGCACCCAGTGAAATCAACACTGGTGATGCTAAGAATCTGACCCTTACTGCTGCCCTTCGGGTCTCGATGCAATTCCGTTCGGTACGTCTCCAAGGTAGCAACGCAATTGCGTTCTGGGCAGTAACATGATCGGGTGAGATCTCGCCGCTGATCGCGCGGGGCGTGGAAGGCTGACGAACATGCCGACACCAACAGTGCGTCGACTCCAGCTCGGGCACGAGCTGCGCCACCTACGCGAAGACGCTGGCTGCGACCTGGGCGAGGCTGGTCGTGCGATCGGCAAAGCGGAAAGCACGATTAGCCGCCTGGAGTCGGGCCAAACCGGCCTGAAACGCCAAGTCCTGGAACAGCTCGTCGAGTTCTACGCCAGCAAGGTCCGCGTCCGTGTTGACCGCAGCTTCTACCTGGCCCTGGCGAAGGGCAGCGAACAACGAGGTCGCTGGACGGGCTACCGAGCGATCTACCACAAGTACGCCCGCATGATGGTCGACCTCGAAGCCGACGCCTCGGTGATCAACCATTACCAGTGCGAGTTCCTGCCGGGGCTGCTGCAGACGTCCAGGTACCTGCAAGCGATGCATGCCGAAGCGGTGCCGCAGGTCGTCGAGAACATGGACGACGTGTTTCAGGCGCGAGCAGAACGTCAAGAGATCTTCACCAAGCCGGACCCGCCCGACATCGGTTTCGTGCTGTCCGAGTCTGCCCTTCTCAACATGGTTGGGACGCCAGATGTCATGCGGGAGCAGCTCGACCACGTAGCAAAGATCTCCGACCTTTCCAACGTGCAGCTCCAAGTCCTGCCGTTCGGAGCGCGGATTCATCCTGCTGTGCGTGGCCAGTCGTTCATGGCTTTTCGCATCGAAGCTCCGGGGAACTCCGGACCGCTGGAGTTCGTGTACCTGGAGGAGCACCACGACGGGAAATACCTTGACAACCGCGAGGACGTGGACCTGTACAACCGCCTGTGGTCGCGCTTGATCGGCGCGGCGCTCGATCCGGCGGCATCCAGGGATAAGGTGCTGGAAGTAGCCGAAGGCTACTGAGTCCAGCACAACCCTGTAGCGCAAGGATCGTCGCCATGGAGTTCACAGACTGGCGCAAGTCCGCACGCAGTGAGCAGAACGCGAACTGCGTCGAGATCGGCTTCGCACCGTGCCGCATCGGCATCCGGGACACGAAGCTCGGCGAGGGCAGTCCGATCCTGGACATTGACAGAGCGGCATTCGCCGCATTCGTGCGTCGAGTCCAGGACGGCGCGTTCGACAGCTGATCAAACTGACGGAAGAGCGGAGCGGGCCACCAGCCACAGGTGGCCCGCCCCGCTCTTTGCATGGCCAGCAGTGCGCTGGCCGCAAGAGGGACCGGCTCTGTTAGCCGGTGACAGCAAGGCGGCAACACCAACGACGTCCTGCTGCGGTACCGGCATCAATGGGGACCGGCTTTGTTGGCCGGTGACAGGGCTTCGTAAATTCCGTGGGTCTGACCTGCGGTTTCAAAGAGCATCGCGAGCGGTTGTTGTTGAAGATTGCTCGCTGGGGTTTCGTTGATCTTAATCCGTTGTGATTGGACCTCCTGCCTGCGGTTTTGTGCTGCGAGCGGTCGTGCCTGGGGTGTTGGGTGCTGGACCGCTCGCAGCGGGCGGGGTTTGGCCGTGCGGGATTGCCCGCCGGGGTTCGGCGGTTCAGGCGCAGGCTTCGGTTGCCTCCGGTGGGCGTGGTCTTGGGATTGTCCGGCGGAGGATGTTGTTTTGTTCGATGCCGGTTGGTCGGCCGCCCGGTCTTGGTGTTCGGACAGCATCCACTGTGGATGGTGCGGTGAAGGTCGGGCGGCCGTTGACCATCGTGATCTGCCAGTTCCTGTTGTGGACGGCTCGGTGGTGGTGGCCGCAGAGCATCACCAGGTTTTCCAGGTCGGTGCTGCCTCCGTCAATCCACGATTCGATGTGGTGGGCGTCCGGGGTTCCCGGCGGGCGGTCGCACGACGGGAACGCGCACGTGCCGTCGCGATGCAGCAAGGCCGCGCGAAGGTGGGGCGGGGCGGTACGTTCGGTGCGACCGATGCTCAACGGAACGTCTTCGCCGCCGAGGACGATCGGCAAGATTTCTGCGTCGCAAGCCAGGCGGCGGACGTTCTCGGCCGTGATCGGCTGGTTTGTCGCGGTGAGCATGCCCGGCAGGCCACCAGCTTCGGCGGAAGCCAGACCGCGCTTGAGGTCTTCGAAGTCGATCGTGACCGTGATGTGCGGGCGTTGGCCACCGGAGCGGGGCACGCGGTCGGACGCAATCGCGAGGTCCAGCACCGCTTCCAGCGCATCCGCATTGCGTTGGCCAGCCGTGCGCGGATCGTGCTCGCCGTCTTCCGACGGACTCGGGGCCGCCAGCGGTTCGATGACGGCCCGGAACTTCGCGCCCGTCTCACGGTCGAGGCGCGCGTTGATGACCGTCATCCCGTCCGCCGCCGTCCCGTAGTTCAGTTCGCGGATCTTGCGCTGGGTTTCCTCCTGCTGGAAAGCCCCGTCCTGATCGAAGTAGTACCGAGTCCGCTCGGCCAGCCGGGCGAGGTAGTGCGGCGAGAACTTGATGGCGTAACCGGCGAGCATCGCTTCTGCCTGTTCCAGTTGGTCGATGCTGCTGATCGGGGCCAGGCGGCGGACGCCGTCCACGATCACGCGCGCATGGTGCAACGTGATCGCCCCCGAAGCAATCGCCTCGGCAGTGGCCGGAAGCTCCGCGGGTGCCGGCGCTCCTTGCGGCGTGGTCCGCTCGGTTGCCATGCGGGCCACCAGCACGCGACTCTTTGCCTCGCCCGGCGCGATGTTGAGCATCTCCTGCAACCACACCTCGGTCCTGCGAGCGCTGTGCTCGGCATGAAGCCCGCGACGCTCGGCCTCGGCGATGGCCTTCAGCTGGACGGCCATCGCCGCGCGCATGGTGGCCTCGGCCTGACGGATCGCCTCGCAAAGCTCGGAATCGGAGCGCGCGGCCATAGTCGACTGTGGACTCTGAATCTCCACAACCGACCCCGAAACCAACGCCAAGCTATCCATGCCACCAACTATCCCGATCTCGAACACCTGTTTCATCACTCGATCAGGTACGAGATCAAGAAGTCTCCGGCGTCGCACCTTCGATCCGAGCTGACGTCTCAAGGCGGACCAGCCTTGGCGACCGGTGACAGGGCGTTGTGCAACTCGGGGAAGTAAACAACGCCGACCCGCCTCAAGGGGGACCGGCGTTGGGGGCCGGTGACAGACGACCAGGACCCGAAAGACCAGGTCGTACGCAGGGCCTCAAGGGGGACCGGCGTTGGGGCCCGGTGACAGCTGCTGGGTCGTCGGCGGAGCGGATTCCCCGGTCATACAGGCCTCAAGGGGGACCGGCGTTGGGGGCCGGTGACAGGGCTTGGTGTTTTTTGGGGGTTTGACCTGGGGTTTCAAAGATCGACGCGAGCGGTTCCCGGAGGAGATCGCTTGCTTGGCTTTCGTTGATCTTACACCCGTGCTATTTGCCCTTTGACCTGCTGTTTTAGTTTGCGAGTGGTTCGTGCCTGGGGGTGTCCGCATTGGGCCGCTCGCATTTGGATGACTGAGCTTGCCTCTGGAGCCTGGACACCGCCGTTTCTGGTCCGTGGTGTAGTGGAGAAAACCGAGCGTAGTCACTCGGCGACACGGTAGGTTACATGCGTCCCCCGAACGACGTGGAGTGGCATGGGAATCCTCTCGAATCTGCAGCGTGGCAATGCCTCGAAGGGCGTGCGGGCCTTCTCCATCGCGGTAGTCATGTTCGGGGCGGTGGCCACCGCGATGCTGTCGCTGGTCCTCGAAGACCTGCTGCCGAAGGGTGACCCGCAAGCACTGCTCGACCTGAAGAGGCTGGGCATCTTGCTCGCCGTGCTGCTCTTTGCAGGAGGCGCAGTGTGGCTGCGCTACGGCGTGCGCCAAACCTCGGGGACGCTGTTCAGCGTGCAGGTGCTCGACGAGGGGATGCGCGACCGCACACAGGAACAGGGCCGGAATTCCCGTGCGGTTGCGGCGAAGAAGCACATGTCGATCAGAGTGCTGCATCGCTGGCTCGATTTCGAAACGAGCACCACCAACGATGTCATCGACCTGGAAGCGGACTGCCGCGAAGCGGGTGCTCAGCTGCAGTTGCTGGTCAACACCACTCCAGACGACGGCAAGCATTCCGTTGCGCCGGTCATGCTGTGGCCGATCGCGATGGCAGTCGGTGGTTATTGATCCGGGTGGCAAATGTGTGATGTTAGGCGGCGTAGCGAACTTCGGGTTTGCCGAAGTAGGAGCGAACTCGGTCGGGCAGCTTCTGGAGCCGGTGGAGGAAGGAGCGGACCGCTTGTTTTAACTCGGCGCGGGTTTTGGGGGCTGTGCTGGTGGAAACGGTGCGTTTGAGGTCGGCATTGAGTAGCTCGTCGGGGTTGAGTTCGGGGCTGTATCCCGGCAGGAAGTGCATCGCGATCGCCTCAGCGTGCTTGGTGATCCATTGCTGGATAGTCTTGCGGCGGTGGACGGGGTGTCCGTCAACGATCAGGTGGACCTTGCGGTCCAGATGGCGGGTCAGCCGGTCCAGGAACGACAGGAACACCTTGCCGTTGAACGAGCCGGTGTAGACGGTGAAGTACAGCTCGCCTTTGTTCCCGATCGCGCACATCGCGTTCACGCTGAATCGTTTGCCCGTTTTGCCCACCACCGGTGTCTGGCCCGCCGGTGCCCAGGTGCGGGCCACGGTGGCGTCGGAGCGGATCCCGGTCTGATCCAGCCACAGGATCAGTGCGCCCTCGCGGCGGGCGCGGGCGGCGATGGCCAGGTAGTCCTCCTCCAGCCATCGGCGTACGGACTCGGGGTCCTGTTCGTAGGCCTTGCGGATCGGTTTCTGCGGCGACAATCCCCAGGAACGCAGGTAGTTGCCGACGGTGCGCAGGTTCAACACGATGCCGTGGCGCACCCGGATCAGCTCGGCCACTGTCTTGCGCGTCCACACCAGGCCGGTCAGCCCGAACGTGGCCGGGGTGTGCTCGGCCACCGCATACCGCAGCTTGCGCTGCCGGCGGGCACTCAACGCTTTCTGCTCGCCGGACTTGCGACCCCGGCGACGCCCGGTGAGACCCTTCGAGCCACGTTTCCGCCACGCCTGCACCCATCTGGACACCGACTGCGGGGCCACCGCGAACACCCGGGCCGCCTCGACCTGACTCATCCCACCATGAACAGCAGCGACCACCCTGCGCCGCAAATCCTCCTGCGCCTCAGGCGACAACCTCCGCGCGTCCCGCACACCAGCGATCATGCCAGAACAACGAAGATCACACCTATAAGTTCCCGATCAATATCTCCCGGCGCGCACCCACGACTTCAGGATGGTGGAGCTGCCGACCCAGCCAGGGGAAAAGGAGCAGCAGTTCGAACTGCCTTTACTGCTGGAGAAGGATCTGCCGAAGCTGGCCGCACGCGAGGAGCTTGTCGAGGACTCGACAGGGGAGCGCATCGGCGTGCACATCGGTCTTGCCAAGTTCTCCGACCAGTTCTACAAGCACCGCTTCCGGCACTTCCGGGCGGCCGGGGTCCGGACCTGCTACACGATCAGCGAATCGGATGACATCCTGATCAGCGAGAACCATCGACCGGTCTTCACCGGCGAGGAGCTGAATCAGCTCAGCCGGCTCATCACGGCAGAGCTGTTCCGCATCAAGGAAAAGCATCCCGACGACGAACTCGTGGTGTTCGCCAACATGCCGAAAACCGTTGCCTTCGCCGCAGGTTGGCAACTCATGCAGTACCGCCGCTCCTTCTACCAGAACACTTATCTGATGCACTACGACTCGGAGACCGAGACCTATATACCGATGCGGGTCCGATCGTCGCAGCCGATGACCGGGTTCACCGTGCGGCAGATCCGGGGCGGTGCGGTTTGATGCTCACGTACGCCTTTCCGCAGCACATCCGGGTTCGTGGGCGGATGGCCGGTGCCGTTGCCGGGTGCTTGCGGAAGACTGTCATGAGCCGGGTGCCCGATCCCATTCCGCCAGAAATCAACGGTCACGGCGCGGACAACCAGCCACACGTCGCCTACCTGCCACTGCTCGATTCTGGGCATCCCGATGCGGACGGGGATGTGATCGGTGTCGGGGTGCTGGTTCCCGACGGGCGGACGGACCTCGTCGCAGCCGTTGACGTCGCGCTGGCGGAGAGCTTCGAGCTCCGCTTGCCGGGCGCGGACTTGCGCCTTCGTCGACGCACTACCTCGGGGACTCCGCTGGAGCCGGAATGGTGGTTCCGGCGGTCGCGTCGGTGGGCCACGGTGACGCCGATGGTGCTCGACCGGTTCTCCGGAAGGGACAATGAGGAAGCCGAAGCCAGCCGCGCTTGTCGGCGTGTAGGGCTACCCGAACCGACCGTCGTGACCACCGGGCGCGACCCGCTGGTTCGTGGCGGCGCGTTCCTCGGCCGCGGCGATCTTGCCCGTCAGGAGAAAGCACCGCGTCCCTTCATGCATGTTCTACTGGAATTTCCGACCCCGGTGTCGGGCCCGGTTCTGCTAGGTGCCCAGAGGTATCTCGGCATGGGGCTCTGCGTGCCGCGCTAGGTGAGTCCGGCACGGACAGGCGTGGAGCGTCACCTGGCGTGTTTGGTGCCGCCCCAGCGCTTTCGCGCGCCGGGCCAACTGTCGTGGTCGATGATGTGGAGCACGAGCGCCGCGATGTTCCAGGCGTCGTCGGCGCCGTTGTGGTGGCGGCCTTCGAGCGGGAGACCGGCGCGGTCGAGTGCCCTGGCCATGCCCAAGCGCGCGTTCAGGCCGTGCACTTCGGAGAAGACCGCCTTGACGTTGATGTGCCGGGGACGAACGGGTAGGGGACGTCCCGCCCGGTGCACTGGCGCTGGAACTGCTTGCGGTCGTAATCGCCCCAGCTGGCCCATCGGCGGGATGTCCCTCGGTGGCGCTCGGCGAGGAGCGCGCACGCCTCGCGGAAGTCGACGCCCCGGTCGACTTCGGCCTGGGTGAGGCCGGTCAGCTGTTCGCAGAAGTCGCTCACGCGCGAGGTTTCCGGTTGTACGAGGATCCGGTCCCGTTCGACGCGTTCGCGGGCCTCGATGTCGACGACGCACACCCCGACCTCGATGATCTCGCTGACCTGCCCCTCGGGCGAGCTGGATTCCCAGCAGGTGGCTTCGACGTCGATCACGTTGAGGAAGCGCGCGTGGTTCGGGCTGCATGCGGAAGGAGGTTACGGAGCGGCCGTGCGATGTGCACTCCGTTTTCGCCGCTCCCGGCCCGTGAGCGGTTTTCGGCGCTGTAGCCCCCAAAACCACTCACGGCCCACGACGTCAGCCCTGGCAGACGGTGCCCGGTGGGGGCAGCGTCCGGTCCGTGAAGTAGCGGTTCGCGTGGGCGACGACGCAGCGGTTGCCGGCCGACATGTAGAGGCCGTGGTGGACGCCAGGGAATTCGACGACGGCTGAACCGGGAATCTGCGCGACGACGTCTCGGGTGCTCTCGATGTCGCCCACTCCGGCGGCTCCGAGGACCAGCGGCAGCGAGCTGCCGTCCAGCGGGCCTCGCGGATTGGCCACCGGCGTCGGCCAGCCGATGCACGTCGACTGCAGGCCGGGCAGGGCGCGGGGGAAGTCCGGTGTCAGGCGGAGCGCTCGTTCCCGAGCAGCCGTGAAGTCCTGGTACGTCGGGTACGTGTAGCCGTCCACGCATTGGGTCGCGAGAAAAGCGTTGGGGTGCCAAGGATTCTGCCCCTGCGATGGCTTGGTGAATCCGGTGGCGTCCCCGTTGCGGGGGCCGCAGCGATGGCTTGGTCGAGCTCGGCGTACCGCGACACCCCGAGGAACGGCTGCATCGCGTTCTCCAGGTCGAACCCGCTGTAGCTGTTCTGCGTTCCTGGAACGGGAATCGGCCGGTGATCGGCGTTCTCGTCCAGCTTTCGCCAGGCAGTGCGCAGATCCTGCCCGTGCATGCTGCAGCTGGTGGTGTCGCAGCACCAGTCGACGCCGATCACGCCGCCGTAGGACTGCCCGAAGTAATTCAGCTGCTGCTCGCCCAACGCCTGGCGTATCGCGTCGAGTTCCCGCGCGTGCGCACCGGAATCCATGTTGTCGTAGAGCTCCGGGTCCAACTGCCGACACCGGTCCGCTTGTGCTGCGTTGTCTGCCGCTTTGGCGTCGAACTCGACTTGGTCGAGCGGAAAGGTGATCTGCGGTCCGGACAGCACGCAGGCGTGCCGCTGAGCATCTCCCCAGGTCGGCCAGGAGTCGCGCGGGTCCCAGGTCACCACGTCGAACCGGGCCTGCAGTTCGCTCACCTTGTCGGCGGCGGCTCCGAGGTCTTCGACGCCGGACGCGCCGTGACACCGGGATTGAACAGCACCGCGCCCAACTGGTGCGCCGGGTCCGTGCTGGGCAACCGCGCTATCCGCAGCGCGATCGTCCGGCCGTCCGGTTCACCCCAGTCGACCGGGACCTGAACGGTCGAGCACTCGTAACCCGCCGGATTTCCCACCGCAGGACATGGTTCCCAGGACGATTCCGGCGGTCCCGCCACCGCGGTCCCGCATCCCGCCAGGCAAAGCGCCGCCAACCCGGCGACTACCGGTTTCACCAAGGACATTCCACTCGCTCCGGGTATTTCGGCAGTTTCAATTGAAACTGCGGATCGGACATCGTGGAATCCAAGGTAGGAACGGGAATCGGCGCGGACGTCTGCCGCGGGGCATATCTTCATGCGTCGTCCCAGGTGACCAACCCGTGCCGGTGCGCGTAGATCACCGCCGGGACGCGGGTGGCCAGCCGGAGCTTGGCGAGGATGTGCGCCACGTGGATCTTCGCCGTGCCCGCCGCGATGTGCGACGATTCGGCGATCTCGACGTTGCTGAGCCCCCGCGCGAGCTCGCAGAGCACTTCCCGCTCCCGCGAGGTCAGCTCGTCGATCTCCTCGGTCGCCGGGCGCGGCGATGTTGAACAGCAACCACGCTATCGCCCCGAAGGCGAGAACCAGCCTGCGACCCTCCCGGTAGTAGGCCGCCGAACCGATCGCCGCCAATGCCGCCACCACGCCCGCCTGCGGCTGGTCCAGCACCACACCGAGGCTCACCACTCCCGCCGAAACCGCCGCAGCGGTCAGCGGCAGCAGGCGACGCAGCGCTAGTGGTGCGCACGCGCCGAGCACGAGCAGCACCCACACCGGACCGAGTTCGCGGGTCCCGGACGCGGCATCGAGCATCGGCAGTCCGAGCGAGGCCGCCGCGGCCAGGCCCGCCAGCAGGACGTCCTGGGTGCGATCGGTCAGCCTCCCCCACCGGTCGGCAACATCACGCATCCGCCAGCCTGGCGAAAATCGCCGCTGGGCACATCTGCCGGAAGGAATACGCGTCGCTACCAGAGCCAGGAGGCAGCGCCGAGCACGACGGCCACGGCGAGCAGCACCAGGCCGGTGACCAGGACCATTCGGCGCGGCGATGCCGAAGATGGGGGCTCCCCGCGCATCATCTGCTCGCCCGACCAGCCTGCGGGCGGGAGGTATTTCGAGGGCGGCACCCAGTCCGTGCGTTCCGGGACCTCCAGCTGGGCCTGATCGGACTCGGCGAGAGCGGTTGGCATCGGTGGAAGCGAGGCGGCCCGCGTCGCGCGGCGTTGCAGCCGGAGGCCGTACACCGTCAGGACCAGCCCGACGAGCCCGATCAGGGCCGACAGCACCGAGCCCAGCTTGTCCGCGATCTCCAGCACCCGAACAGATTGCCAGAACACCCCCGGAAAAGCGCTAGGCCAGCCGGATTCCCGGCCATTCCCCGGCTGCGACCATCTGCCGCGTCACCACCGAGATGCCCTCCCGCACGGCCGCCACGGCGTCCCGGGCCGGGTAGTACTCGACGGCATTGCAGACCGCGACGCTCCGCGAGATGACCGGGTTGCGGATCCGCCGCACCCCGAGCTCCCGGTGGTTCGCCTGGTCCGCGACGCTCGACAGCGGCAGGATCGTGCACGCCTCACCGCTGGCCGCGATGCGGATCATGGCGCCCAGTGAGTCCACGTCCGCGACGATGGACGGCACCAGCCCCTGCGCGGTGAAGGCCCGATCGATCAGCTCCCGCAGGTTGCTGCGCCCGCCGGGCACCACCAGCGGTGTGTTCTGCAGGTTCACCAACCCGACCTCGTCCTCGTCGGCAGCGGGCGGTTTCGGCTGCCCGATGAGGAAAAGGTCCTCCGAGTACAGCAGGGTCTCGGCGGGGCGGACGGTGTCGTCGTCGCGGTACAGCACGGCCAGGTCGAGGCGGCCGAGGGCCAGCAGCTCCTGGATGTAGCCGCTCATCGACTCGAACAGCTGGAGGTGGATGCCGGGGTGGTGGGCCTTCGTCCACGAGAACAGTGCCGGGGCCAGGCGCACCGAGACGGTCGTGGGCAGCCCGACGGCGACCGGTCCGTGGATGCGGTCGCCGCTGAGCACATCGCCCGCGATGCGGTCGAACTGCCGCACCAGCTGCTGCGCGTCGCGGTAGAGGGCGCGGCCCGCCGCGGTGGGCGTCACGCCGCGCGGCCCGCGTTCGAGCAACCGGACCCCGAGCTCGGATTCCAGGTGGGCGATCCGCTGGCTCAGGGCCGGTTGCGACACGTAGAGCTGGGCGGCGGCGCGGGTCAGGCTGCCGGAGTCGACGACGGTGATGAAGTCGCGCAGGTGGGCGATGTCCACGTTGGCCCCCGTTCAAGCGCCTCGTCCACGAACCTCGAGCCGGATTCGATCACGCATCGTCCGGAGCGTTCGGAGACGCCGGTTTCGCGCGAAAACGTCGTTTGGTGGGCGCGGGGGACGCCGGTTCCGCGCGAAATCGCCAAACCACCGCGCCGCTCGACGCGACCCTATTCCGCCGCCCGCAGCAACCGCCGTGCGCGTTCGACCACGGGCCGGTCAATCATCGCACCGTCCAGCGACACCGCAGCTCCGAGCGCCTGCTCGTCCGCTTCGGCCACGCGTCGGGCCCACGCGACCTCCTCGGGGCTCGGTCGCATGGCGTCGCGGACGACCGGCAGCTGCGCGGGGTGGATGCACAGCTTCCCGCCGAAACCCCACTCCTTGGCGCGGCGCGAATCCCGTTCGATGGCTTCGGTGTCGTTGATCGACGGTGTGACACCGTCGAGCGGCGCGGGCAGCCCGCACGCCGCGGACCACCGGACCAGGTCGCTGCGCGACGTGTCCAACGCCGCGTCGGCCGTGACGCCGAGGTCCAGGGCCAGGTCGATGCTGCCGAACACCAGCCTGACGAGCCCCGGGGCAGCGCAGATCTCGCCGAGGTTGATGAATCCGCGCGCCGTTTCGACGAGGCCGAGCACCGGGCTTCCGGTGGCTTCGGCGGTTACCTCGACGTCCTGCGCGCTTTCGGTCTTCGGCAGGACGACGGCGGCAGGGTCGAGTTCCCGGCAGAGCGCCACGTCGGCGTCGAACTCCGGGCTGCTGCGCCCGTTGATGCGCACCGCCACGCTGGAGCCGATCGGCCACGCGGAGCGCAGGTTCTTCCGTGCCGCGGCCTTGGCATCCGCCGGGACGGCGTCCTCCAGGTCGACGATGACGACATCGGCGCCCGCCCCGGCGGCCTTGGCGAACCGCTCAGGACGTGAGCCCGGCACGAACAGCCAGGTGACCGCGTTCCGCATCACACCACTCCGTCACGAATCAAATCGTCCACATCGGACTCTCCGCGGCCGAGCTCCGCCAGGATCTTCCTGGTGTGCTCGCCGACGTCCGGGATCGGATCCATCCGCGGTTTGGGGTTGACCGGCCCGGGAGGTGCCAAGGCGGGCACCGGGCCGCGCGGCGTCTGCACCTCGTGCCACCGGCCGCGCGCCGCCAGCTGCGGGTGTTTCCACACGTCGGCGAGGGTGTTGACGCGGGCGCAGGCGACCGGCACGGAGGTCAGCAGCGCGGTTGCTTCGTCGCCGGTCAGGGCAGCGAAGCGGGCGGCGATGATCCGGCCCAACTCCTCGCGGTTGGCGTTGCGGTTGGCGTTGCCCGCGTAGTCGGGGTGTTCGGCGAGCCCCGGCTTTCCCAGGAACCGGTCGCAGAACGCCCGCCATTCCCGCTCGTTCTGGATGCTCATCATGATGACCTTGCCGTCGCCCGCGGTGAACGGGCCGTACGGGTAGATCGTCGCGTGCGCCGCACCTGCGCGCGGCGGCGGCTCGGCGCCGTCGTAGGTGTAGTAGAGCGGGAACCCCATCCACTCCACAGTGGATTCCAGCATCGAGACGTCGATGTGCGCGCCCTTGCCGGTGTTCGCGCGTTCCAGCAGCGCCGCGAGGATCGAGCTGTAGGCGTACATCCCGGCGGAGATGTCCGATACCGAGATGCCGACCTTGGCCATGTCGTCGCCGGAGCCGGTGACCGACAGCAGCCCGGCTTCGCTCTGCACCATCAGGTCGTAGGCCTTCATCGACTCGTACGGGCCGCCCCGGCCGTAGCCGGAGATGTCGCACACGACCAGCCCGGGGTTGTCGGCCTGCAGCTCCTCGGCACCGAGCCCCATGCGGGCCGCGGCTCCCGGCGCGAGGTTCTGGATGAACACGTCCGCGGTGCCCAGCAGCTGGCGCAGCACGGCCATGCCGCGCGGGTCCTTGATGTCGAGCGTCAGCGATTCCTTGCTGCGGTTGACCCACACGAAGTGCGAGCTCAACCCGTTGACGCGGGAGTCGTACTGGCGCGCGAAGTCGCCCGCGCCCGGCCGTTCCACCTTGATCACCCGCGCGCCGAGGTCGGCGAGCTGCCGGGTGGCATAAGGCGCGGCGATGGCCTGTTCGAGGGCCACCACGGTCACGCCGCGGAGCGGTTGCACTTGCTTTCCACCTCTCAGTACAGGTTGGCGTGGGCGATAAGCGCGATGGTCACCGTGATCGCGCCGCCGATGCGCGTCGCGATCTGCGCGAACGGCATCAGCGCCATGCGCCGGGTGGCGCTGAGGATCGCGACGTCGCCGGTGCCGCCCATGCCGGTGTGCGTGCCGACGACGATCGCGGTGTCGACGGGGTACATGCCGATCCAGCGACCCACCAGGAACGCGGTGGCCATCATGGTGACCACGGTGGCGACGATGGTGATCACGGTGCCGACGGTGAACGCCTTGAGCAGCTCGTTCCATGGCGTGGACGACACCCCGATGGCGAACAGCAGCGGGTAGGTCACGGCCGTCGACATGAAGCCGTAGACCAGGCCCGAGTGGTGCTCCAGGCTGCGTGGTAGCCAGCGGCTCAGCTTCAGCAGGATCGCGGCCACCAGCATCACGATCGGCGCCGGCCAGCCGAACAGCGCGTGCGTGGCCTCGCCCAGCAGGTACAGCGCGACGGCCATGAACCCGGCGGCGGCCAGCTGGCGGATGTCGAAGGCGACGTGTCCGCGATCGGCGAGGTCGAGCTCGTCGTCCTCGGCGGGCTGGATCTTGCCGAAGCCGGTGGTCTGCGGGAAGCGCTGCCCGATCATGGACAGCACGCTGGAGAACACGATCGCGCAGACGTTGGCCAGCAGCACCACCGGAAGCACCTGCGCCAGCAGCGTTTCCGCCTGGCCGGCGCCGGACTGCGCGTAGCCGAGGGTCAGCGGGATGGCGCCCTCGCCGAGGCCGCCGCCCATCACCGGCACGACGATGAAGAACACGGTCCGGTGCAGGTCGCCGGTGATCGCCCAGCCGACCAGCGAACCGACGACCAGCGCGGCCGCCGAACCCGCGGCCAGCGGCACGAAGATCTTGAGGAAGCCCCTGATCAGCACCGTGCGGTTCATGCTCAGGATGGAGCCGACGATGATTCCGGCGATGAACACGTACAGGAAGTTCGTGGACTTGTAGAACGTCGAGATGTGCTTGGCCAGGTCGGCGGGGATCCACTGCGCGGCGACCAGGAACGCGGGCAGGAAGGTCACCAGGATGACCGGCCCGCCGATCGAGCGGAAGCCCGGGATGCGCCGCCCGACCTCGTAGCAGGTGTAGCTGCAGACGCCGAGCAGTGCGGCCATCGTCGGGATGTCGGCCGCCAGGTCGTCCTGCCAGGCGAGCACCGCGAGCACGACGACCAGCAGCGCGTAGAACGGCAGCGGGATGACACCGATCCGAACCGACCAGATGGACCGGGATTGTTCGGTGGGAGCCACTTGCTCCGCCGATACCGCGTCCGGGGGTGATGCCATCTCGCTACCTCCTCGTAGGGATAGCAGGCATCAAACCCCCACCTCCGGGCCGCGAGTAGGGGCCGATTCCCGAGGTGGGCATAAGCCGCGCTTATGGCTCGGCTGCCGAAACGCGCCTACTCCGGTGCGCGCAGGAGGCTGGCGACCAGGCCGCGGGCGTAATGGGCGTCGGTGCCGTGGGGCGGAACAGGATGCGGTACATGACCGGGGCGACCACCCGGTCGAGAACGGCTTCGGCGTCGGGGGCGGGCTCCTCGCGGGCAACCGCGCCTGCTCCACATTCCCCGGCACACCCCCCCGGGCACGTCGCGGTCCAGTTGACCAGCCGTGGCGACGCGGCGCTGATCACCGGCGACTGCGTCCACCACCCCGTCCAGCTTGCCCACCCCGGCATCGGCAGCTGCGTCGACATCGACCCGAGCAGTCCGCCGCTACCCGCCGCGCGCTGCTCGGCTCCCTCGCCGGTGCGGACACCCTCGTGCTCGGCACCCACTTCCCGCCGCCCACAGCGGGCTGCGTCGAAGCCCGCGGCGCTGGCGTCAGCGGGTCTGTGGCGGGTCCGGAGCGAGGGTGCCGTCCGGGGCGATGTGCTCGAAGATCTGCTCGACCAGCGCCACCACGTGCGGGTCGTCGACGGTGTAGAGGTGGCGGCGGCCGTCGCGGCGGGCGGTGATGACACCCGCCAACCGGAGCTTGCTCAGGTGCTGGCTGACCGTCGCGATGCTGATGCCGACCCGCTTGGCCAGCGTGCCCACGTCGTAGGAACCGTGTGTGATCAACCACACGAGGTGTAATCGTGGTGGGCTGGCGAGCAGCGCGAACGTCGCCGCGGCAGCGGTCAGCTGGGCCGCGGTCGGTTCGGCGTCCCGCCTGGGCAGGTCCAGCCTGGGCAGGTCGGATTCTGCGGCGTGCGGCGCGGGATTTTTCGGCATGGCGAGCTCGATTGTTCCTGATCGCGCAACCCCCGGGTGGGAAGCCGTGCAAATGCTTCGTTGGTTGCGAAAACTACGAAATGAATGCCAGGGTGATCTCGTTCCGAAGGGGAGTAGTCCGCAAGCCCACCGTTCGACACGCTGAGATCCTTCTCCGGCGGTGGCGCCCGCGACGCGGGTGGACGAGACCTTCGGCCAGCTGATCTGCGCCTGGCCGAGACCCCTGGACGTCCCGGCCGAGGCAGGCCACGGCCCGGGAAGGTGTTCGATGTCCACCAAGCTGCTGCGACCGCTCGCGCTCTGCGGAGCGCTGGCGGTGCCCGCGTTGGTCCTCCGGTTTTCCGGGCTCGCGCCGAGCCCGGTGCTGGGATTGCTGTTGTTCGGGATGGCCGTGGTGGCCTCGTCGTTCGTGCTGGCCTGGGCCGCGGAAGCGGCGCAGGTCGACATCTCCGGCGGGCTGGCGATCGCGATCCTCGCGGTGATCGCCGTGCTGCCCGAGTACGCGGTCGACCTCTACTTCGCCTACACCGCGGGCAGCAATCCCGAGTACGTCGCCTACGCCGCGGCGAACATGACCGGCTCCAACAGGCTCCTGCTCGGCCTGGGCTGGTCGCTGGTGGTGGTCGTCGCGCTCGCGCTGGCCAAGCGGCGCACCGGGAAGTCGGTGCGTGAGTTGACCCTGGAGTCCGGCAACCGGGTGGAGCTCGGGTTTCTCGCGATCGCCTCGGTGATCGCGTTCCTGGTGCCCGCGACCGGTCAGATCTCGCTGCTGCTCGGGTTCGCGCTGCTCGGGTTCTTCGTGTTCTACCTGTGGAAGGTCTCGCGCGCCGAGGCGGAAGAACCCGACCTGGTCGGCACCGCCGCCACCATCGGCGGGCTGCCCAAGCACGTCCGCCGACCGCTGGTGATCGCACTGTTCGTCTTCGCCGCAGCGGTAATCGTCGTCAGTGCCGAACCCTTCGCCCACTCACTGATCGAAACGGGCACGCAGCTGGGCATCGACCAGTTCCTGCTCGTGCAGTGGCTCGCGCCGCTGGCCTCGGAAGCGCCCGAGTTCATCGTCGCGATCCTGTTCGCCGTCCGGGGCAAGGGCGCCGACGCGATCGGCACGCTGATCTCCGCCAAGGTCAACCAGTGGACGCTGCTGGTGGGCAGCCTGCCGGTGGCCCACCTGCTCGGCGGTGGTGGGACGGCGCTGCAGCTCGACGCCCGTCAGGTGGAGGAGTTCCTGCTCACCGCGACCCAAACGGTGCTCGGGGTGGCCGCTCTGCTGGCGCTGCGCTTCCCGCGCTGGACGGCGTGGACGCTGCTCGGGCTGTTCGCGGCGCAGTTCGCGCTGCCCGGCCAGACCGCCCGCTACGTCCTGTGCGGGGGCTACGCCGTGATCGCGATCGCCGCGCTTATCCGCAACCGCCACCACATCCTGCCCACCCTCGCCGCGCCCTTCCGGCGCCAAGGCGACGACAGCTCGGCAGCGCCCGAACCTGCAAGCGCCGTCCGCTGATCGAACGGCTGTCCATCAGCGGGCGCACCCCCAGTTTCGCGCCCGCTGGTGAGCAGCCTTCACGTGCTGCGCAGGGCGACGCAGCACTCCCCGGGCCGCGGGTCCAGGGCGGCCTCCACGGACCATGCCTGCAGCCCGGCCAGGAAGCCCTGCAGGAAGGCGTGGTTGAGCCCGCAAACCAGCTCCGGCGACCTGGCGGTCAACGGGTGGAACGGGCAGTTGCGCAGCCGGACGCAGGTCGGGGTCTCCCGGTCGGGTTCGAAGCCGTAGCGGGTGAGCACCTCTTCGGTCCTGGTCAGCGCGCGTTCGGCGCCGAGGCGGCCGGGGCGGCTGCGGAGGCGTTCTTCGGCGCCGAGGCGGTGTCCACGTTCGCGCGCGGTGCGCATCGCCGACTCGATCGCGGTCTCGCGCTCGCCCTCGGTGAGCACCGCGTCGAGCAGGATGTCGGCCAGCAGGTCGGGGCGCCTCGGCGGGATGCTCACCCCGATGTGGGCGTCGGTGGGTTCGTAGACCTTCGGCGTGCGGCCGACTTTGCGGATGCCGCCCACCGGTTCGAACCGCGCGCACAGCAACCCGGCGTCGACGAGCTTGTCCAGGTGGAAGGCGGCGAGCTTGCGGGAAATGCCGACCGCGGCGGCTGCCTCGTCCCGGCCGACGGGCCGACGGGCGCGGCGGATGAACTCGAACATCCCGCGCCGCAGGCCGTCCGCCAGTACTGCGACCGCCGCCATCGAGCCCACGGCCGACTCGTCGCTGGAGACCATGCTTTCACGGTAACGCCTCTCACGCCCAATGTGGTGTCCGAAATTGGCATGGGGAGGTCACATACTGCTGCATTGACCCGTTGGCGTGAAAAAGACTAGCGTTCATTGGTGAAACTAGTCCGGGTGGCCGAGCCAGGTGGCCTGGCGCAACCGACTCAGAGGATCGCCTGATGTCCGCACCTGCCCTGCACGTCGCCCACCAGCCCGAGGGCGAGATCGACCTCGCAGCCGCCGAGAAAGCGGCCGGTGATCTGCTGCGGGCGTTGGGGATATCCACCAATTCCGAGAGCCTGAGCGGCACGCCGGGGCGGATGGCCCGTGCCTACGCGGAGCTGTTCACGCCGCGGCCGTTCGACCTGACGACCTTCCCGAATGAGGAGCAGTATGACGAGCTGGTGCTCGCCCGGGCTATCCCGGTCCGCTCGGTCTGCGAACACCACCTGTTGCCGTTCGTCGGCACCGCGCACGTCGGCTACCTGCCCGGAGACCGGATCCTCGGGCTGTCGAAGCTGGCCCGGGTCGTCGAGCACTTCGCCTGCCGTCCGCAGGTCCAGGAACGGCTGACCAAGCAGGTCGCCGACTGGCTGTGCGAGCAGCTGAAGCCCAAGGGCGTCGGCGTCGTGATCGAAGCCGAGCACACCTGCATGACCCTGCGAGGCGTGCAGGCCACCGGCTCCAACACCGTGACCTCGACGCTGCTTGGCACCCTGCGGCAGGACGCGCGGTCGAGGCAGGAGTTCTTCGCCCTTACCGGCGTCAACGCCTGACTCAGCCCGCCTGGGTGGGCGCGGGGGCCTGCCGGGCTTGGCGGAGCAGCACGTCGAGCGCGAACGGTCCGGCCCCCAGGATCGCGAACAGCAGGAAAAACCAGCTGTACAGCGCGGCCGGAACCCCGCCGTTCAGGATCGGGAGCAGTCCCCGGGGCTGGTGCACGGTGAAGTACGCGAAGGCCATCGCGCCGGAGCACACCAGCGCGGCCGGCCTGGTGAAAAGTCCGAGGAGGACCAAAGCCCCGCCGACGACCTGGATCAACCCCGCCCACCAGCTCGGCCACGCGAACAGCGATGCGGCGTAAGGGGCGCCCAGCACGCCGAACAGGGCCGCCACGCCATGCTGGATGAACAGGAACGACACGACGATCCGCGTCACGGACAGCGCGATCCCGCCGAGTCGATCAGGAAATTCGTGAGTCACACGCCCGCCCCCCAAAAAACCGGTCGGGTTCTTCGCGACACCACTAGGTGTTTCCACTCCTGGGCGTTCTCAACCTGGTGGGCGATGCGAAGGACCGCCGTTGGGCGAGGCCGTCGCCGGGCAGCTCACGACACGAACCCGTCTCATGCTGGTGGCGATAGTTATGATCATCGCGCTGCCCGGCATGGGCTCCGATGTGGATGAAGATCGAGCAAGGAACGTGCGGCCTGCTCCTCCTCGGAGCCGTCGTCCTCGCCAACGGCAAGCAAATGCGATCCCTGTTCACCACGAAGTAGGAACACCAGCTACGCCACCGCTACGCCGTAAAGCAGCGCGGAAGCCGTGACCAGAGCTCCACGTGACACGTGACGTCCGACGGCGCGCAGTCGAGTGCAGGTCTGCTCACGCCCGGACGCCGAGGGCGTCGAGCGCTGCCGCGACCTCCTTTCGCACGTTCGGATCGAGACCGCGCAGCGGCCGGGGCAGGTTTGGGCGGTCGATGAGTCCTAGGTGTTCGGCCGCAGCGGAGGTTACGCGCAGGCTGCTGTGGCGGCGGAACAAATTCCACAGCGGTTGCAAGCGGTCCGACAGGGCAGTGGCCCGGTCAGGATCGCCGTTGGCTGCGGCGCGGGTGATGGACAGGCACAGTTCGGGCAGCAGTCCGCCGATGACGCTGAACCAAAGGTCGGCGCCTCCGTTGAGACCGGCTGCGGCGAACTGGTCGCCACTGACCCCGAGAGCGACGCCATCGGGAAGGCTGCCGCGGAGGCTAGCGATCCGTTCGGGGGCCTGTTCGGCGGGGATGCCTGGGATCTTCACCGCGCCGACGTTCGGCAGCGCAGCGATGCGTCCGTGCAGTTCATCGCCGAAGGTGAAGTGCGTGGTGCCGGGGTTGTCGTACACGCACAGCGGGACGGACAGCTCCTTGGTGACGTCCTCGTAAAGCCCGAAGACCTCGTCATCGGTGAGCGGCTGGTAGGACACCGGGGCGAGCAGAACCGCTGACGCCCCCTGGTTCTGGGCATCCTCGGCCAAGGCGAGAACTTCCGGGGTGCGGAGGGCGCCGATGCCGATCATGACGGGAACCTCGCCTGCGGCCTCGACGGCGATCCGGGCGGCGCGGGCGCGTTGCTCGCGGGTGAGGTAGGCGTAGCCGCCGGTCGACCCGAGTGCACCGATCGAATCGACACCGGCCGCGGCCAGCCGGGCGACGAGGCGGGCGAATCCCTTCTCGTCGATGTCGACCTCGTCGGTCGGGGTGAGGGGAAAGGCGCTCAGACCGGTGAACATGGACTTCCTTTCAACGGGCGGGCACACTCCGCATCAGCGGCACGGCCTCGCCTGGACTGGTGGAGGGGACGACTCCCCGAGACTCCCCGCAAATTGGCGCCCCAAAAGGTCCAATTCCATCCTCATCTGGAATGCCAATTTGCGCAGTCGTCAACCACCCGCTCGGAAAGGCTCGAGTCCTAGCAGGCACAAGCCCACGAGCGGGCAGTGGTCCAGCCCCGGAGAGACTGGCCGGTCGTGAAGGGACTTGACGCAGCTGGGCTCTCCACGCGGGAGATCGCTGCGGACCACCTTGGCCACGGTCGAGGCGCTGGGAAGCACGCAGCTCTGAGCCTGACGCGATGCTCGCGGGTAAAGTGCGAGTCGATCTAGAACTAGACCGACCCCACAGATGCTTCCACCAGGCGTTTTGCGCCCCCAGCAGGACTCGAACCTGCGACCTAAGGATTAGAAGTCCTTTGCTCTATCCAGCTGAGCTATGGGGGCCGACCGGAGCGCAGCTTGCCTTAGCTGCAGCAAGCAGGGTAGCCGCCGCCGCCCGCAGGTGTGGGACTGCCGCCGCACCGTTGCCAAGCCGGTACCGAACGGCAAGCTGATCGACAACCAGCCGCCGCCCCCGATCAGTTCGGTGGCAGCTTGTGCAAGGCGGCGGCCGTGAGCTTGCCCAGCTGGTCAGCGGTGTCGGCCGCGGCCGCCCCCTGCATCGAGAGCATGGTCAGCAGCGTCCGGTCGGACCGGATCGCGGTGGCCGCCGTGCAGGTCTGGTGGCTGTTCACCAGTTCGCAGTACAACCAGGCCGAATGCCCCTCGATGTCGAGCTGCACGCCGCGCGGTTGGCGCCGGGACGCGACCTCGTAGGGCTCGTAGAAGCCGGCCGCGGCGGTGTTCTCCGGGCCGCTGGTCAACAGCTGGGAGCAGGTCCCGGCGATCGGGTTGTCCGGGTGTGGCGGCCCGACCGGACCGCCGACGACCGCAAGGTCCGCGGGTGTCAGCAGGGTGCACGGATCGATCCCGTCGAAGTTGCGTGGGATCGCGATGTGCGCCTCCGCGGCGACGGTCGATCTCGGCTGGGCGGGCTCTGCCGGGTGGTTGTCGTGGAACCCCGCCGCAGGGATCGGCTCGCCCGGGATCTTCGAGGCGCAGCCGGTCACCGTGCACAGCAGCAACATCGGCAACACGAACGCACAGCGACGGACAGTGGTCACTCCGCAACCGTAGCGGCCCGCACGTGCGGCAAACCACGCTCCCGGCCGCCATCCTGCAAGGTGGCCGCCCAGGATCGGCCGTTACGCTCGGTATGTGCCATCCGAGACCCCCGCGCCAGCACCGGAACGGCGCACGTCGAGCACGGTCGGCGTGCTGGTCATCACCGCCGGGGTGCTGGCGGCGCTGATCGCCGCCGCCCTGACCGCGCTTTCCGCCGGCGCTTCCTACGCGCTGCTCGGCTTGCCGGACCCCGGGCCGATCACGCAGTACGGCCTGCCGGCCGTCCGGGTGGTGGCCGAATCCGGTGCGGTGGTGTGCATCGGCTCGCTGCTGCTGGCCGCGTTCGGGATTCCGGCGAAGCGTTCGGGTCCGCTGGCCGCCGACGGTTACGCCGCCGTGCGGACCGCCAGCTGGGCGGCCGCGGTGTGGTGCGTGGGTGCGGCGCTGATGGTGCCGTTCATCGCCGCCGACGCCACTGGGCGCCCGGTGGGGGACGTGCTCAGCGTCGACGTGCTCTTCGGCCTGGTCGACGCGTTGGAAGAAGCCAAGGCGTGGGCGCTGACCGCGCTGATCGCGTTCGTGGTCGCCCTGGTCTGCCGGGTGGTGCTGTCCTGGGGCTGGACCGTGGTGGCCTTCGTCCTGGGGCTGGCCGGGTTGTTCCCGGTGATCGCCACCGGCCACTCCGCCAGCGGCGGCGCGCACGACATCGCGACCAACAGCCTGCTCGTCCACCTGTTCGGCGCGGTCCTGTGGGTGGGTGGCCTGGTGGCGCTGCTGGCGCACGCCGCCCGCCGGGGTGCGCACCTCCCCCTGGTGGCCCGGCGGTTCTCGCGGATCGCCCTGGTGTGCTGGATCGCGATGGCGCTTTCCGGCGTGATCAACTCGCTGGTCCGGGTGTCGCCGGCGGACTTGTTCACCTCCACCTACGGCTTCCTGCTGGTGCTCAAGGTCGTCGGCCTGGTGGCTCTCGGCGCGTTCGGGTACTTCCAGCGCCGCGGCGTCGTCCGGCGGTTGGACGACGGGGCCGGTGCGGCCGTGCTGCTGCGGCTGGGCGCGGCGGAGGTGCTGATCATGTTCGCCACGGTCGGCGTCGCTGTCGCCCTCGGACGCACCCCTCCGCCGGAGGGGAGCAGGGCGGTGCCGGGCCGGACGGAGCTGCTGATCGGCTACCCGCTGGACGCCCCGCCGATGCTGTTCCGGCTGCTGTTCGACATGCGGTTCGACCTGATCTACGGCACGTTCGCGCTCGCGCTGGCCGGGCTGTACCTGTGGGGCGTTTACCGGCTGCGCAAGCGCGGTGACGCCTGGCCGGTCGGGCGGACCATCGCCTGGTTGTGCGGGTGCGCGACGATCTTCATGGCCACCTCGTCGGGCATCGGCAAGTACGCGCCCGCCATGTTCAGTGTGCACATGGGCCAGCACATGCTGATGTCCATGCTGGCACCGGTCTTCCTGGTGCTGGCCGGTCCGACTTCGCTGGCGCTGCGCGTGTTCAAGCCCGCCGGGAAGACGCAGCCGCCTGGACCGCGCGAATGGTTGCTGGCGTTCGTGCACTCGCCGGTGGCGCGCGTGCTGACCAATCCGTTCGTGGCGTTGGCGCTGTTCGTCGGCTCCTTCTACGCGCTGTACTTCTCCGGCCTGTTCGACGTGGCGCTGACCCAGCACTGGGCGCACCTGGCGATGAACGCGCACTTCCTGCTGGTCGGCTACATCTTCTACTGGCCGGTGATCGGCATCGACCCGGCGCCGCGCCCGCTGCCGTCGCTGGGCAAGGTCGGCCTGGTCTTCGCCTCCATGCCGTTCCACGCGTTCTTCGGAATCGTGCTGATGATGTCGCAGACGGTGATCGGGGCGTCCTTCTACCGCGGCCTCGACCTGTCCTGGATGACCGACCTGCTCGCCGACCAGCGGCTCGGCGGCGGCCTGGCGTGGGCGTCGGGCGAGGTGCCGCTGGTCGTGGTGATGCTGGCGCTCCTGATCCAGTGGTCCAGGGCGGATTCCCGGACGGCCCGGAGGATCGACCGGAAGGCCGATGCGGACGGCGGCGCGGATCTGGCCGCGTACAACGAAATGCTGAGGCAACTCGCCGAGAAGGACACCCCTCGCAGCAAGTGACCTGGCCGATCGGCCGGAATGTGCACGAAACGTGGTAAATCTGTCGCGCTGCGTGACATCGCTCGGGCAATCTCTTGGTCACGGGCCGGAATTCGGCCCGCGGGACCGAGAGGAGCGGCAGATGTTCGAGACGCAGGTGACGGTGGTGGGCTACGTCCTCACCGACCCCGTCGTGCGGGAGACGCAGAACGGCCACCGGGTGGTCAACTTCCGGGTGGTGGCCGCCTCCCGCCGGCTCGACCGGGACACCGGGGAATGGGTGGACGGCGACCGGTTCTACGCCACGGTGAACTGCTGGAAGCGGCTGGCCGACGGGGTCACCAGCGCGCTGGGCAAAGGCGATCCGGTGGTGGCGACCGGGCGGCTGCGCACCCGCGATTACGAGTCGGGCGGGCAGTGGCGCACCGTCGTCGAGTTGGAGGCCAACGCGATCGGGCTGGACCTGGCGCGGGGCGCGCCACCGGACGTGCCCGGCATGTCAAGACCACGTCCGGGAGGCGAGCGCGGGCTGGTTTCCCTGCCTGGCGGCTGACCGCGATCTTCGCCGCCGACCAGCGACAATTTCGATCCGGAGGAGGTGATAGGTGCCGGTACGAGGCGTATTGATGCCGACGGCGAGGGGCTGGGGGACCGCGTGCGCGGTCCGGCACGGGGCGCAACTACGATTCATGTCATGGCCGAGTTCATTTACACCATGAAAAACGTGCGCAAGACGCATGGTGACAAGGTCATCCTCGACAACGCGACCATCCAGTTCTACCCCGGCGCCAAGATCGGCGTCGTCGGTCCGAACGGGGCTGGCAAGTCGACCGTGCTGCGCATCATGGCGGGACTCGACCAGCCGAACAACGGTGAAGCGTTCCTCACGCCGGGTTACACCGTCGGCATCCAGCAGCAGGAGCCTCTGCTCAACGAGGAGAAGACGGTCCTCGGCAATGTCGAGGAGGGCGTCGGGGAGATCAAGCAGAAGCTCAACCGCTTCAACGAGATCGCCGAACTGCTCGCGACCGACTACTCCGACGAGCTTATGGAGGAGATGGGCAAGCTCCAGGAGGACCTGGATCACGCCGACGCGTGGGAACTGGACTCCCAGCTGGAGCAGGCGATGGACGCCCTGCGGTGTCCGCCGCCGGACGCGGAGGTCAAGAACCTCTCCGGTGGCGAGCGCCGCCGGGTCGCCCTCTGCAAGCTGCTGCTGAGCAAGCCCGACCTGTTGCTGCTCGACGAGCCGACCAACCACCTCGACGCCGAGAGCGTGCTCTGGCTGGAACAGCACCTCGCCACCTACCCGGGCGCCGTGCTCGCCGTTACCCACGACCGGTACTTCCTGGACAACGTCGCTGGCTGGATCCTGGAGCTGGACCGCGGCCGCACCTTCCCCTACGAGGGCAACTACTCGACCTATCTGGAGAAGAAGGCCGAGCGGCTGGCCGTGCAGGGCAAGCGCGACGCGAAACTGCAGAAGCGCCTCAAGGACGAGCTGGAGTGGGTCCGCTCCAACGCCAAGGCCCGCCAGACCAAGTCGCGCTCCCGTCTGTCGCGCTACGAGGAGATGGCCGCTGAGGCGGAGAAGACCCGCAAGCTCGACTTCGAGGAGATCCAGATCCCGCCGGGCCCCCGCCTGGGCAACGTCGTGGTCGACGTCGAGAACCTGAAGAAGGGCTTCGACGACAACCTCCTCATCGACGGGCTGTCGTTCACGCTGCCGCGCAACGGCATCGTGGGCGTCATCGGGCCGAACGGCGTCGGCAAGACGACGCTGTTCAAGACCATCGTGGGCCTGGAGCAGCCGGATTCCGGCACGGTCAAGGTCGGCGACACCGTCAAGCTGTCCTATGTGGACCAGAACCGCGCGAACATTGACCCGAACAAGAACGTTTGGCAGGTCGTGTCCGACGGGCTGGACTACATCCAGGTCGGCCAGGTCGAGATGCCTTCGCGCGCCTACGTCAGCGCCTTCGGGTTCAAGGGCCCGGACCAGCAGAAGCCGGCCGGGGTGCTCTCCGGTGGTGAGCGCAACCGCCTGAACTTGGCGTTGACGCTCAAGGAGGGCGGCAACCTGATCCTGCTGGACGAGCCGACGAACGACCTCGACGTGGAGACGCTGAGCTCGCTGGAAAACGCGCTCGAACAGTTCCCCGGCTGCGCCGTGGTGATCTCCCACGACCGGTGGTTCCTGGACCGCGTCGCCACCCATATCCTCGCGTGGGAAGGCGACGACGAGGACCCGGCGAAGTGGTTCTGGTTCGAGGGCAACTTCGGTGGCTACGAGGACAACAAGCTCGAGAGACTGGGTCCGGACGCGGCCCGCCCGCACCGCGTGACGCACCGAAAACTGTCCCGGGGCTGAACGGAGGCGCCTTGGCGAGCGTGCCCGCTTCACCGAACACAAGCTCGGCACAGGGACTGCTCGAACCCGCACGACAGATGCGGTGGCGAGTCCCCGAGTTGGCATTGGTGCTCAGTGATCGCGCGGTTGCGCTCGCTAGGCGTGCGGGCGACCGGGCGATTCGGCTGCGCGCCGAGGCCCTCGCGTTGTTCGCCTCGAACCGGCTGGGCCGCGGGGTCGCGGCCAGCAGTCGGGCGCTCGCGGCGGTCCGCGACGCGGAGGCGGCGGGCGACGCCGAGGTCGAGGCGGAGCTACGGGTCGAGCTGGCGTGGTGCGCCAGCAGCGCGGGCAGCGGCGAGGTCGCCGTTCGCGTGTTGAACCCGGTGCTGGAGCAGGACCGGATCGCGCCCGAGGTGCGGGCGCATGCCCTGCTCGCGTTGGCGGCGTCGCTGCCCGCGCACGGGCAGGACGGGGACCGCTCCGAGGCGCTCGACGAGGCCGAGTGGCTGTACGAGGCGTGCGGGCTCGGCCGGGACACCGCCCGGCTGCTCAACGCGCGGGTCTGCGCTGCGCGTGCGGGGCATCGCCGCAGGCTGGGCGAGTTCGACGAAGCCATCGCGGTGGCCGACGCCGGACTGGCGCTGCTCGGGCAGCTCGGCGACCCGGCTGCGGACAGCGGGGAGATGCGCGCTCGGCTGGTGCTGGAGCGGGTGCTGTCGCTGCTGGAACTGGGGCGCCGCCCGGAGGCCGTCCAAGCGACGGAATCCGTGCTGGCGCAGCCGGTTCGCGCCGCGGCGGCCGGACCGGTCGGCTGGTTAGGGCTCGCGATGGCCACCCGCGTGCACCTGCCGGACGGCAACCACGGTGCGGCGGTGCGGACGCTGAACGACACCGCGGCGATCTCGGAGCGGCACAAGCTGGACGGACTGCTCGCCGAAACCCTGAACACCCTGTCCCACGTGCACGAACGCGGCGCGGAGTTCCCCGAAGCGCTTCGCGCGCTCCGGGGCGCGTATTCCGCCGACCGGCGCTGGCGCGCGACCGTGCACACCGCACGAGTCCGGTTGCTCGCGGAGTACCCGGTGCACTCGGGCGGTGTCGAGGTGCCTCGGCAATCGAGCGCATCACCCGAGCCGGGACCGGCCAGGCCGGAGGCGCCGGTCCCCGAGCTGGTCGGGACCCGGGCGGCCGAACCCGAGCAGCCGGAGCCCGCGGCGCCACAGCCTCGGCGACCCGAACAGGGCCTTCTCGAGCAGGGCTTTCCCGAGCCTTCCGAGCCGGAGCAGGCGACGTCCAGGCACCGGTCGGGGTACGAGAAAACGCACGACGCGGCACGCCGGTTGATGGAGACGCTCACCAATCGGGCCGCTGAGCTTCGCGAAGGCGGACACCGACGGCAGGAGCCGCCCGAACCCCGGACCGCCAAGGAGCCGCAAGCCACCGAAGAGGCGGCGTCGCAGACGGTCGTGTTCGACTCGTGGGCGTTGGAGTCCCAGGCGGCCGGGATCGGGCAGCAGGACTGGCAGGCGGCCGCCGAACCCGCGGACGCCCAAAACGCCCGGACGATCCAGGTGCCCGAGGTCGAGGCGGTCGCCTTCGCGGAGCCGGCCGACCAAGGTTTTCCGAGCCACGAACCGGTTTCAGAGGAGCACGCCGAACCGGTCGCGACGACGGCGCAGGCGAACTGGTGGCCGTCGGAGAATCCGGAACAGCCGCAGAACGCCGAGCGCACTGTCCCCGAAGTGCCGGTGGCGCACGAACCCCAGCCCGCCGAGTCGCAGCAGCCGCTGTCGGTGGAGTTCCGGCCTTCCGAGTCTCCGTCGGTCGAGCCGCTGCCAAGCACGGCAGTGCTCGCCGCAGCGGCGGACGACATCTACCGGCCGACGCCCGCCGCCGATGACGATAACGGTGCGATGGACGCCACGGCGATCCTGCCGGTGATCGGCGGCCCGGCCGAACCGGCCGATCTGCTGGGAACCGGATCGGCAGCGCGCAACCGACCGGAGGAATCGTCGCCGGAAGGCCTGCACCCCCGGGAATCGCGGTACGGGGATTCGCAGTACGGCCGAGACCTGCCGGGCAACGACCTCCCCGCCATCGAACAGCCGGGTAGCTACCAGGTCCACGACGCACCGCAGGACGAACCGGCGCACGGCAGCCGCGAAACCGAACCGGCAGCCGAGACACCAACGGGTGGGACTCCGGCGGCGGAGGTGACCCCGGCGAGCGGGACTGCGGTGTCGGAGGCTCCGCCGGGCGGGACGCAGCGGCGCCAGGGCGGACGCCGGTCGCGCGGCAAATCGCTGGCCGAGATCCGCGCCAGCCTCCAACTGTCCGCGGAGCCGCGCAGGAGCCGTCGCCGAGCACGCCACGCCGATCCGGCCGAACCGGCCGAGTCATCCGACGCACGAGAAACGTCCGAACCTGCGGTCGCACCACCAACTCCAGCCGCAGAAGTGCTGGGCCGCCACCGCCAGGACTGGGCGACCGAACCGAACCTCCCGGTGGTCGAGCGGCATCGAACGGCGGAACTTGTCGGCGACGGGGACGCCGCTGAGCCGCCAGCTGCCGAGCCGCCAGCTGCCGAGCCGTCGATCGCAGTGCCGCTTGCTGCGGAGTTAGCCACCGCAGAACAGCCGGGGGAAGAGGCACCGGCCGCCGAGCCCGCAGCCGAGTCGGCGGGAGCGGATGCGGGCCCGCCGGGGAAGATCGGGCTCGCCGAGCTGCTGACCGAGGCGCTGATGGCCTACGAGAGCGGTCGGCGCGCGCAGCCGGAAGCCGGGGAAACCGCACCGTCCGGTCGGCACAGCGAAGCGCGTGTGTCCGGAATCACCGGTCGTCCCCAGGTTTCCCACGCGACACATTTGTCCACATCGGACGATCGAGGTTCGGGCTTGGCCGCCCGGCACCGCCGCCCCGCGATCGACTCCACAGCGGTGGATCCGCTGTTCTGAAGGCTTTTTCCGAAGCCTCGCGGCCGGCTTGTCCAATGAGCACTTCGCGATCTCCGGCTGCGCGGTACGAAGAGGACAGCGCGCTGTAGGCGATCCCACACTCCTTCCGGAGCGGTTCGTGATAAGGGTTCGTCGCGAACAGGATTCAAGATCGTTGTTCTGAAACGTCAAAGACATCGATCATTGTGCCGCTTTTCACGTGTTCGACTCCGTTGCCGCCCACCACCTGCTCCCGGAACTGGCAGTCTTAAGGTGGAACCTGTTGGCACAATGAGGTGCCGTCAAGCGTGGAGCTGCCTGAAGATGACCTCGAACCCCGGACAGTCGAAGACCGGAGAACGCCCGCGAGCCGATGGGGATGACGCGGTCGGCGAGCGCTCCGAGAACCCCGAACTGGCCAAGAGCCGCCTCCTCGACAGAGCGGTCGAGTTCACCCCGGAACTCGCCGAGCTGTTGCATGCCTACTACCGGCACGTGCCCGCCGAGGAGCTCGTCGACGACGAACCCACCGACCTCGTCGGAGCCCTGCGGTCGCACTACCGGCTCGCCTCGACGCGCGTCGCCGGACGCCCGCTGGTGCAGATCTCCAATCCGGACCGGACCGATGACGGCTGGCAGAGCCAGGCGACGGTGGTGCAGATCGTCACCGACGACATGCCCTACCTGGTGGATTCGGTCATCGCCGAGCTCGGTCGCGATGGCGCCGAGGTGCAGCGCATCATCCACCCCATCTTCGTGGTCCGCCGCGACGTGGCCGGCGAGTTGCAGGAAGTGCTGCCCGGTGCGGACCCGGCGGAACCGCCGGCCGACGCGATCGCCGAAAGCTGGATGTTCGTCGAGGTCGACCGGGTCGTCGACGAAGAGCGGCTGAGCGTCCTCCAACACGGCCTGACCGACGTGCTCAACGACGTGCGCGAGGTCGTCGAGGACACCGAGCGGATGCACGCCACCGCTAAGGCGTTGGCCGACGAGCTGGAGCGGACCCCGCCGCTGCTGCCGGGCGAGGACGTCCACGACGGGGTCGAGCTGCTGCGCTGGCTGGCCGAAGGCCACTTCACGTTCCTCGGCTACCGGCATTACGAGCTGGTCGACGGTTCCGGACCCGCACTGCAGGCCGTGCTGGCCTCCGGGCTGGGCGTGCTGCGCAGCGACAGCGTCGCGGCGCGCAGCCTGACCGCCGGGCCGGACGGCCGCGCCAGCGCGCTGTCCAAGGACCTGCTGGTGCTCACGCAGGCCAGCGCACCGTCCACAGTGCACCGTCCGGTGCACCCGTTCTACGTCGGTGTCAAGACTTTCGACGAGTCCGGGCAGGTCAACGGGGAACACCGGTTCCTCGGGCTGTTCAACACCGCCGCGCTGCACGAAGACGTGCTCGACATCCCGTTCATCCAACGCCGGGTGCGGGAGATCATCCACCGCGCCGGGTTCCCGATGGAGTCCTACTCGGGCCAGCGGATGCTGGAGGAGATCCAGAACTACCCGCGCACCGAACTGTTCTCCACCGACCCGGACACGCTGCAGGAAACCATCACCGGCGTGCTGGCGCTGGCCGAGCGGCGCAAGCTCAAGCCGTTCCTGCGCCGCGACCCGTACGGCCGCTTCTACTCCTGCCTGGTGTACCTGCCGCGGGACCGCTACACGACCAGTTCGCGGCTGGCGATGCAGGAGGTGCTGCTGGAGGAGCTCCAGGGCACCGGCCTGGAGTACAGCACGCGGGTCGGCGAATCCACCCTGGCGCGGGTGCACTTCGTGGTGCACACCGACCCGGAGAACCAGGGCGAGCCGGACCTGGCGCGCATCCAGCGGCGGCTCGACGAGGCCATCCACACCTGGGACGACCAGATGATCGAGGAGGTCGACGCCGAGCAGTCCGGCGCCGGCCGCGACGGGCACGCGACGCGCAGCCTGTCGGAAGCGATCAGCCAGATCGGTCAGAGCTGCGCGTCGAGCTTCCCGGAGTCCTACAAGGAGGACTTCACCGCAGCCGAGGGCCTGGCGGACCTGCGGCGGCTGGAGTCGCTATCGGGCCCCCGCGACCTGAAGATGTCGTTCTACGCGCCGCGTGACGCCAGCGCGGGCCAGCGCCGCTTCAAGCTCTACGTCGGCGGCCGGGTCACGCTGTCCCGGGTGCTGCCGGTGCTGCAGAGCATGGGCGTCGAGGTCGTTGACGAGCGCCCCTACGAGGTCATCGTCGGCGACACCGACCAGCAGTACTGGATCTACGACTTCGGGCTGCGGCTGGACCCGAGCTTGCTGGACAGCGCGACCAGCGGGGGCCTGCTGGACACCCTGCGGCAGCGCTTCGAGGACGCCTTCCGGGCCGCCTGGCTCGGTGACGCCGAGGTCGACCGGTTCAACGCGCTCGTGCTGCGCGCCGGGCTGAACTGGCGGCAGGCCTCGGTGCTGCGCGCCTACGCCAAGTACCTGCGGCAGGTCGGCATCGCCTACAGCCAGGACTACATCGAGGACGCGATCCTGGCGCACCGCACCACCACGACGACGCTGGTCAGGCTGTTCGAGACGCGCTTCGACCCGGCGCTGGGCGCGGACGACAGGGCGTCCCGCGAGGCGGACCTGACCGAAGATGTCACCAAGCTGATCGACGAGGTCACCAGCCTCGACGCGGACCGGATCCTGCGCAGCTATCTGAGCCTGATCCGCGCCACGCTGCGGACCAACTACTTCGCCGGGGACGAGCGGCGCGAGCGCTCCTACCTGGCGTTGAAGCTGGAGCCCAGGGAGATCCCGGGGCTGCCGGAGCCGCGCCCGCAGTTCGAGATCTTCGTGTACTCGCCGTGGGTGGAGGGCGTGCACCTGCGGTTCGGTTCGGTGGCCCGCGGCGGTCTGCGCTGGTCGGACCGGCGGGAGGACTTCCGCACCGAGATCCTGGGCCTGGTCAAGGCGCAGGCGGTGAAGAACGCGGTGATCGTGCCGGTCGGCGCGAAGGGCGGCTTCGTGGTGAAGCGGCCGCCGACGCCCACCGGCGACCCGGCGGTGGACCGCAAGGCCACCCTCGACGAGGGCATCGCCTGCTACCGGATGTTCATCTCCGGGCTGTTGGACCTGACCGACAACCTGGCCGGCGGCGAGGTGGCCCCGCCGCGGGACGTGGTGCGCCACGACGGCGACGACACCTACCTGGTGGTGGCGGCCGATAAGGGCACCGCAAAGTTCTCCGACATCGCCAACGACGTGGCCAAGTCCTACGGGTTCTGGCTGGGCGACGCGTTCGCCTCCGGCGGCTCGGTGGGTTACGACCACAAGGCAATGGGCATCACCGCGAAGGGCGCGTGGGAGAGCGTCAAGCGGCACTTCCGCGAGCTCGACGTGGACACCCAGTCCGAGGACTTCACCGTGGTCGGCATCGGCGACATGGCCGGGGACGTCTTCGGCAACGGGCTGCTGCTGTCCGAGCACATCAAGCTGGTGGCCGCGTTCAACCACATGCACGTGTTCATCGACCCCGGCCCGGATCCGGCGGTGTCCTTCGCCGAGCGCCGCAGGCTGTTCGAGCTGCCGCGGTCGACCTGGGACGACTACGACCGCACCAAGATCAGCGCCGGTGGTGGCGTGTGGTCGCGGTCGCTGAAGTCGATCCCGCTGAACCCGCAGATCCGGCAGGCGCTGGGCATCGACGAGTCGGTGCGCCAGCTGGCCCCGGCCGAGCTGATCAAGAGGATCCTGCTGGCCCCGACCGACCTGCTGTGGAACGGCGGCATCGGCACCTACGTCAAGGCTGCGACCGAGACACACGCCGAGGTCGGCGACAAGGCCAACGACGCGGTCCGGGTCAACGGAGCCGACCTGCGGGCGAAGGTCGTCGGCGAGGGCGGCAACCTCGGGCTGACGCAGCTCGGGCGCATCGAGTTCGCCCGCGCCGGCGGCAAGGTCAACACCGATGCGCTGGACAACTCCGCCGGTGTGGACTGCTCCGACCACGAGGTCAACATCAAGATCCTGCTCGACCACCTGGTGGCCGACGGGAAGTTGACCGGTGAGCAGCGCAACGAGCTGCTCGCGGACATGACGGACGAGGTTGGCGAGCTGGTGCTGGCCGACAACCACTCGCAGAACGCGGTGCTGGGCATCTCGCGGGCGCACGCCGCCCCGATGGTGTCGGTGCACGCCCGCCAGGTGACCGCGCTGGAGAAGACCACGGGGCTGGACCGCAAGCTGGAGGCGTTGCCGACGTCGAAGGAGTTCCGCGACCGCGAGAAGGCCGGGGAGGGGCTGAGCTCGCCGGAGCTGGCGACGCTGATGGCGCACGTCAAGCTGTCGCTGAAGCGCGATGTGCTGGCCAGCGGCCTGCCGGACGCCGAGGCGTTCAGCGGTCGGCTCCCGGAGTACTTCCCGAAGCCCCTGCGGGAGCAATACGGCGACGCGATCGCGGCGCACCCGCTGCGCCGGGAGATCATCACGACGCTGCTGGTGAACGAGATGGTCGACGGCGCGGGCATCTCCTACGCCTACCGCCTGTCGGAGGAGAACAGCGCTTCGACGACCGACGCGGTGCGGGCGTTCGCGGTGGTCACCAACGTCTTCGGGCTGCGCGAGCTGTGGGCGCAGATCGACGCGCTGGGCGGTTCGATGCCGAGTTCGGTGGCCGACGAGCTGGTGCTGGAAAGCCGCCGACTGCTGGACCGGGCGGCGCGCTGGATGCTGACGAACCGGCCGCAGCCGCTGGCGATCGGTGCCGAGATCAGCCGGTTCCAGCCGGTGGTGGCGGAGCTGTCCGACTCGGTCCGCGGCCTGCTTCGCGGCCGGGCGGCCGAAGGCGCCACCGAGATGATCGACCACTGCGTAGCGGCTGGCGTCCCAGAGGACCTGGCGGAACGCCTAGGCGTGCTGCTGGATTCGTTCGCGCTGCTGGACATCCGGGAGATCGCCGAGCTCGCGGAACGCGACGCGGGGGTCGCGGCGGAGCGCAGCCCGCGGGAAAGCGCGGACCTGTACTACTCGCTCGCGGAGCACCTCGACGTCGAGCGGATGCTGCTGGCGGTCAACGAGCTGGAGCGCGGGAACCGGTGGCACTCGCTGGCCCGGTTGGCGTTGCGGGATGATTTCTACGCGTCGCTGCGTGCAATCACCATCGACGTCCTGCGGACCAGCGATCCGGAGGACAGTCCGGAGGAGAAGATCGCTCGTTGGGAGTCGACCAACGAGTCGCGACTGGCGCGGGCCAACTCGTCGCTGGAGCAGATCAAGAACTCCGGTCGGCTGGATCTGGCCACGCTGTCGGTGGCGGCCCGCCAGCTGCGCAGCATGGTCCGGTGAACGTCGGGTGGCTTGCGGTCGTGCCGGCCGCAAGCCACCCGAACGGCAGAAAGGAAGCTCGCCAGTGGGCGCGTTCGTAGCCGAGGTGGCCCTGCGCTGGTCCGACATGGACGCGTTCGGGCACGTCAACCATGCAAGGACGATCACGCTGCTGGAGGAGGCGCGGGCCGAGCTGCTGTTCACCGAGGCGAAACGGCAGGGCCTGCTCGGGATGGCGGAGGGCATGGTGGTCGCCCGGGTCGTGATCGACTATCACAGTCCGCTGCTGTACCAGGCGAGGTCGCTGCAGGTGCGGATGTCGGTGCGGGAACTGAAGGCCGCGTCGTTCATCGTTGACTACACGGCCTACGCGCAGGAGGCGGTGGCCACCGCGGAAACCCTGATGGTGCCCTACGACCTGCGGGCGGGGCGGCCGCGGCGGCTGACGTCGCAGGAGCGGAACTTCCTCGCGGAGTGGCAGCTCGAACCGGCGAAGTCGGAGTTGGGCCGTGCCTGAGCTGCGGATGCCCGACCCGGTCGAGCGCGAGGACCTCGGAGCGTTCGTGGCCCGCGCGGTGCGGCTGGACGGCCAGGCGCTGGTGCGCTTGCGCAACAGGCCTGGCGCAGCCCGCGTCGACGTGTGGGCGGCGACGCCGTTCGACGCGCTGTCCACCAGGTCGGTCGAGGGCGAGGTCGAGCCGTCGGACGTGACGGTGTCCGGCAACGGACTGCTGGCCGCGTTGACGGTGGCGGGCGCCCCGGTGATGGATCCCGGACCGCCGCGGGACCTGATGTGGCGCTCCGAACTGCCGCCGTTCGAGGGCTGGCACCGGGTGGACGATCTGCCTGCAAAGCTCGTCGGGGAGGTCGCGGAGCGCGGCATCGACGTGGCCAAGGACAACGTCGGTCCAAAGGGGACACCGCCGGCGTCCTTGCTGGACCAGGAGGTCTTCACGGTCAGCGGTTCGGGTTTCGAGGTGAAGGTTCCGCTGCGCTGCCTGTTCGTGTTGTCCGGCATGGGTTTCCTGGTGCCCAAGCCGACGGAGTCGGAGATCGTCCGGGTGAGCGCCACGGACGCCTGGCTGCGCCTCGACTCCCGCTACGGCGCGGTGGTCCGCCGCCGCCACGCCCTGCTCCCGCTGCTGGTCTGATCGTCGCGGAGCGTTCCCGCTAGTCGGGATCTCCAGGGACAAAGTCGAGGTGTGCGATCCGTTCCTCGATGGTGACAACGTTGGCTACGGCATCGCAGGCCTGCCGGGTGAGGTCGGTGAGTTCGGCAAGATGTTGTTCCGCAATATCCCGGCCAATCGGGGTTTCGGCCAGCGCCTGCAGCGTAACCTCGCGCAACTCGAACTCGGTCGTAGTGAAGAACTCCAGCAATTCGCGCTGCTGCGTCTCAGTGATCAGCAGGCTGTGATCGCGGTCCGCGTCGTCGGGAACTTCTGGGTGCCGGTTGGTCATCGCAGCGAACTCCTCGTTCTCCCCCGGATTTACCACGGTAGCGCCGGACCAACATCGCCGTTCACGATTCGGCCGCAAACGCGGTGGCGTGGTTCGGCATGTGATCTTTCTTCAGATTTGCCTGTGGGCGGGTGGCCTGGCTCGTTAGGGTCGGTTCCAAGGAGCTGAAGTGGGAGGGGTGCACAATGGCGGAGAACTTCTTATCGGGAGACCTGTCGGGGGCGTTCGCCGGTGCTGGAGCCCAGCTGGGTGCGATCCAGGCAGCAGAACGACCAGCTGGCACAGCAGGTCTCCGAAGGCAAGCTGCGGATGAACCCCGACAGCGCCAACAAGGCCGCCGAAGTCTACAAAGAGGTAGCTTGGGAGGTCGACAAGCTTTCAAAGAAGGCCTACCAGCTTGAGCGTGTCGAGGGTTTGGGCGCCTACCGCTCGGCGCAGGAACTTGCGACGAAGTTCGGTCAGAAGGCGACCAACGGGGTCAACGGCGCCGCTGAACTGCTGGGGCAGCTTCGTGACGAACTGATCCGGAAGGCGAACCTCTTCCGTGAGGCGGCCAAGGACTACGTTGCTACCGACGAGCAGATCGCCCAGGACTTGCAGATGGGTAACCAGGAATGAACGCACTGTCTCGAACCGTGGCTGCTGCGTGTGCCGGGGTAGCTGCGTTGGTGATCGCGGGCTGCGGTGGGCCGGCCGCGAAGCGGGAGCCTGCTGACACGCAGTCGCAAGGTCTGGCCTCGGTTGATCCGTGCACGTTGCTGACCCCGGACGAGCTGAAGTCCTTCGGCTTCGAAGGGCCCGGCGAGCCCGATACCACTATTTCCTCGGAACCTGGCTGTTCCTTCCGCGGAGAGCCGCTGACCGTGACGTTCTACAAGAACCAGGAAAAGACGGTCGAGGCCTACAGCCACAAGGAGAACTGGTCGAAGTTCGACCGGCTGCAGATCGACGGCCGAGCAGCGGCAAGTGCCACGAGTGAAAGCGGCAAGGCCGCGCGGATCTGCACCGCGATGTTCGACGCGGGTGGCGGCGTGATCCTCGTCGACGTCAGCGAGTTCCTGGACCAGGGGCTGGACGAGTGCGCTGAGGCGCGGAAGGTGGCGCAGGTGATCGCGCCACGTATGCCCCGGTGAATCTGCGGATCAGTGGATAGGGAGGTGGACCGGGCAGGGGGAGGGGCTGCCCGGCCCACCTGGGCGGTCTGGCACCCACGGAGCGGGGTCGGGTGCCAGACGTGGTTCAGAGATGCGATCCGGTTTCGGGTCGGGCGTCAGCTCGGCTCGCGCAGGCGATGTCGTCCGATGCCGGATTCCTCTTGCACTGCTTGGCGTTCCTCCTCGATCTCGGCGATCAGATGCCAGACCGTGTAATCGCCTTCGCCACCGCCGCTGTGCCGCGCTTGCGGTAAGCGCGAGAACACCATTCCGAAGATGATGACGTTGATCAGCACGAGCGTCGCGACCTGGAGCCAGAACATGGTGATTTCCTTCGCCGTCGAATCCGGTTGTGGTTGAGCGCTACTGGCGGGATGCGAGGACCTGCCAGAACGCCATGCAGGTGCTCTCGCGTATCCAGGCGATCTCCGGCGCGATGCGCTGCAGTTCGTCGGTGCTGACCTCAACGCCGCACAAGGCCTTGACGACCGGCCCCGGCCCGGCGTTCCGCGCGGCCGAATCGAAGGCGTGCCGACCACCGCTGACCGGCTGCCACCGCCCGATTTTCGCGCCACCAGGCAACATCCCGACTCCTTCCGTCGATCAACTGATCTTTAATGATCTACGTAGGAATTTACTGATGTCTATACTTCGATCAGGTGGAGTTGCTCTGAGTAGCGCCATGCAGACTGTTGGTGTTCGCGTGGAAGGGGTTGAGCCGTGGCGCAGTGGACGGACCCGGCAGCTCAACGGTGGCTCATCGGTGTTGAGCTTCGGCACTATCGGCAGCTGGCGAACCGAACCGCCGTTGTTGCGGCGGAGGCGATCGGCTGTACCCCAGGAAAGATCAACCACTTGGAAAGCGGGCGGAATCGGCAGCAGCCCGACGAAGTGGTGGCCCTGCTGAAGTACTACGGCGCGCCCGAAGGCGTGGTCGAAAGACTCGCGGAGCTAGCGGAGCGGGCCGATCAACGCGCATGGTGGGCGCCCTGGAGTGATGTCACGGCAACCTGGTTCCAGCCGTTCGTAGGTTTGGAAGGCCAAGCCGCGCGCGAGTTTCTTTACGAGCCGGTGTTCGTTCCAGGGTTGTTGCAGACGGAAGCGTATGCGCACGCTGTTACGTCGGCCACGCCTCGGGTACGGCCAGATCATGTCGACCGGTTCGTGGCCTTCCGGCAGGCTAGGGCGGCTGTGCTGACAGATGTGGAGCCACTAGAGCTTGCTGTTGTCGTCGGAGAAACAGCGCTTCGCCTTGATGTCGGTGACCCTGCCATCCTGCAAGATCAGTACCGGCACCTGATTCGTTTGGCGGCGTTGCCGAATATCGAACTGCAGGTCTTGCGCCCTGAAGACGGTATCCACAGTGGATTTACCGGTGCCTTCGCGATCCTTGGCTTCGACCATGCGCACTCGGTCGGGTATGTCGAACTCCAAGACGACGCCGTCTACATTCACGATCAAGAGCGGATGCGCGGATATAGCATGGCAGCGGAGAACCTGCGGGAAGTCGCGCTGTCGCCTCCTGAATCGGTGAGGTTCATCGAGTCGCTGGTGCACGACTGATCGGGAGAGGGAAAGCCATGTCAGTGGCCGACTTAGTTGAGACGCGTTGGATCACGAGTAGCTACAGCGGCGGTAACGGCAACTGCGTCGAAGTGGCCGTGGGGGCTGACTGGACCGGGGTGCGGGACACGAAGGATCGGGCTGGCGGCGCCCTGGTCGTGTCGGCACGTCAGTGGCGGGGCTTTATCGCTGCTGTGAAGTCCGCCCACTACGAGCTCTGAAGCGCTGGTCTGAGGTGCGAAGGGTGCCTTGACCGATATGCCGGTCAAGGGACCCCTCACTCGTCACCGTTCCCCGGTGGTGGTGCGCGAGGGTGCGGAGCGTCCGCCTGGAGGTGGCCTGGTGCGGGTAAATCGCGCGGTGGAGCAGGACGCGCTCACGACGCTACTCGGTGGCGCGACCAGTGACGGGTTCGTACTGATCTCGACGGTTGATGGGGTCGCAGGAGTAGGTAAGTCGACGTTGGCCGTGCACTGGGCGCACCGCGTGAGGGATCGGTGCCCGGACGGCGACCTCTACGTGAACCTACGGGGCTTCGACCCGATCGCCGAGCCGTTAGAAGCCGCCGATGCCTTGGGCAGTTTCTTGATCGCCTTGGGGATTCCAACAGAGCGAATGCCTCAGGAATTGGACGCTCGTGCGGGGCTGTTCCGCAGTCTGGTGCACGGCAAGCAGATGCTTATCCTGCTCGACAATGCCCGCACAGCCGAGCAGGTCCGGCCGCTGCTGCCTGGCAGCTCAAGCTGCTTGGCGCTGGTCACCAGCCGGAACCGGTTGCACGAGTTGGTCGTTCGAGAAGGCGCCTGCTGGCTTGCTACCTCGGCGATCAGCGGGTGAGAGCAGAGCACGAGGCGGTGCGGGAGCTCATCCGTCACTGCGCCGGGCTTCCTCTTGCCCTCGGCATCGTTGCGGACCGAGCAGGCGAGAATCCAGTTGCAGGACGAGCGGGAGCGACTCAGCTCACGCTTAACCTTTCCGAATGTCCGTTCCGTGTCAGTATGGGCGATCTTTCGGGCGGTCCAGAGCTACGGTCGCTGCAAAACTGCGAAACTTGAGGACCTCTGATTTCAATGGAAATTGCGGCACCGGATGCCTTCAGGACGTGCCGCGATCCGTGGTGTAGGCCGGCGCGGTCGTACTGGGATTGTGAGTCGTCGTGGGATCAGTGGTGGGTTCCGTCGCCGTCGTGGTCGGCGTGGGTTCCGGCGTTTGCGTCGGTTCGTGAGTCGTGGTCTGCGCCGGTGGGTCGGGCGTCGTTTTCTGCGGTCGTTCGTGGGTCGTGGTTCGCGTCGGCGGATCGGGCGTCGTGTTCTGCGGTCGTTCGTGGGTCGTGGTTCGCGTCGGCGGATCGGGCGTCGTGTTCTGCGGTCGTTCGTGGGTCGTGGTTCGCGTCGGCGGATCGGGCGTCGTGTTCTGCGGTCGTTCGTGGGTCGTGGTTCGCGTCGGCGGATCGGGCGTCGTGTTCTGCGGTGGCTGGTGGGTCGTCGTCGTCTGCGGCGGAGCGGTCGGCACCCTCGTCGGTCCGTCAGAGATCTCCGGTGCCTGGCCAGGTGGCTGGCCAGGTGGCGGGGCGGGTGGCGAGGCAGGTGGCGGGGCGGCCGGCTTCGCCGGAGCAACACCGCCCTGCTGCCTGGCGGCGCCCGGGGCCCGGATGGGCGCCGCGCCTGACCCGGTCGAGTCCTGCGGCCTGGTGCTGACGACCGGCGAATTCGCCCTCCCGTCCGAAGACCCCGTCTCCGGCGGAGCTGGGGCGGCAGCCGCGCTCGGCGGCGGAGGGGGTGGTTGGGGCGGCCCCGGAGTCCGCGCCACGAGCGGCAGCCCGGGGGCCACCACGTCGTGGGGCGGATTGGTGTTGAGCAGGGGCGCCTCGCCATCCGGCGCGGGCACCGTGTTCTCGGCGAACGGCGGGAGCCGGTTGAAGATGCCCGGTGGGATCAGGCCGAAGAAGGGATCCGCGAGCGGCGCCGTCAAGGTGTAGGCGGCCGCGGCGATGCCGGCACCGAGCGCCGCCGTCGCCAGCGAGAGGCGGAACTGCTTCCGCAGCGGCAGGGCTGTCGGCTCCTGGGGCGGGATGGGCGAGCCCAGCGGCTCGCTCACCAGCCACCGCCGCACCGCCGCGCCGTCCCGCGCGAACCCGGCCCAAACCCGGCCGAGCCAACTTGTCGCGTTGCCCAGGTGGTCCTGCAGCGCGGCCACCGGGAGCGGACTCGTCGAGAGGGGACCACCCAGCCCGGATGGGCTCGGTTCTGCGTCGCGGAGCAGGTCGGCGAGGCCGTCGAGGCGTTCCCGGAGGATCGCCGGGTCGGTCGGGGCCGGCACCGCTCAGCCCTCGACTTCCCGGAACCGCAGGCTCGACAGCGCGACGCCGTCGTAGCGCCACCACCGCTCGGTCGAGAGGTCCAGGATCCAGGCGTCGTGCTCGCGCACGATCAGTCCGACGCCGAGAGCGCGGCGGCGGAAGGTCGCGTCGTCGATGCTGCCCGCCTCCAGCTCGTCGAGCAGCGACCGGTAGCTGGCCATGGCCTTGCCGAGGGCGGGTGGGATTCCGACTGCGTCCGGTGGGTCGTCGGGCCGGTGCCGGAAACTCATCAAGATCACCTCCGGATGGGCGACGCCATCCCCAACGCAACGACTTCCGGCGCGTGGTTGTTAAGAGGCGAAAGTCCCACCGGTTCTGAAGCCCCGGCGTTCTACCTGCTCAGCGCTGGCGGGCCGAACGCTCGGTCACCCACCGGACGGTCTCGCTGATGGCCGCCTCCAGCGGCCCGCGGCGGAAGAACCGCTTCCAGATCAGCGGGAACACGATCGAGAAGATCAGGAAAAGCTCGGGCATGTAGGTGTTGACGAACGCCACCACGCCCTCGGGGCGGTGGCCGTCGCGCGGGAACGCCGGCATGTTCGGGACGTCCGTCGGCAGCGCCGGGCCCATGCTGGCCAGCTGGGCCAGGGTGTCCGGCACGCCGCTCAGCGGCCAGCCGCCGACGACGATCTGCCAGGCCAGCGTCAGCGCGTGGATCGCGTACAGCGTCAGCGCCATCGAGCCGGCCGTGGCCAGTGGCTTCAGCGACCGCCCGGTCCGGCCGGCCAGTTCCAGGCAGATCGCGAGGATCACCAACGCGATGCCCCCGGAGTCGAGCAGTTCGAACGTGCTGCCGCTGTGCGCGGAGGCGGTCAGTAGCCACTCCGGGTGGTCGATCGGGACGGTGCCCTCGCTCGGCCCCGGCGGCAGTGCCGTGCCGGTGGACTCCACCAGCCAGCTCGACAGCTCGCACCCCGCGTACGACACGGCCAGCCCGGTCGCGCCGAGCCAGATCCGCACTTTGGTCGACCGCAGGTCCAACCGCCCGACGGCCATCCCGGCCAGCACCAGCGGCAGGTACGACGCCGCCGGGTAGAAGCCGAGCAGCAGCAGGTCGAACAGCCCCTCGTCGGCGATCAGATGCCCCGGATCGATCAGGTCGATCGCGTCGACGACCGCGCGCAGCGGCGTGTCCCCGGCGATCCAGGCCCGCAGCACGAACGACAGCTGGGGACCCACCGCGGCCGCGACGACCGCGGCGATCAGCAGCCCGCGCGCCCGCAACCGGATGAACGGCACTGCCAGCAAGAAGTAGAGCCCGTAGAACGGGATGATCACGGTGAGCAGGAAGCCCGTCGCGCTGGTCGCCCGCGCCAGCGCGAGGCCGACCACCAGCAGCAGCACCGCGCGCACCGCGACCCGGACGCGGGCGTCGCGGAGCGCGCTATCGGTCGGCGGCTCGCTGCGCCCTGTCATCATCGCCAGCGAGACCCCGGCCAGCAGGGTGAACAGCGCGGTGGACCGGCCGCTGGAGAACTGCGCGATCCAAACCTCAACGTCGCCCTGCGCGAACGGCACGCCGAAGTGGATGCAGAACATGCCGAACACCGCGACGAACCGGGCGATGTCGACGCCGACCAACCGGCGGGTGCGTTCCGTCGTCCGAGGAAGGCTCAGCTCGGGCGCACGGGCAGACATAGCATCCAGCGGGTCGTCAGGCGGCGGTCCTACCAAAATTTACCGGCACCCGCTCCGGCCCACTCGCGCCCGGTCGCCTAGGCGAGGTCAGGCTCACACCAACCAAGCGGCGGTGCCCGGCGACAACTCCCCGGATTCCAGCGGTCGCGAGGTCAGCAGCACCTCGCCGGGAGGCAGCGGCACCGGGGCCGGCGAGGTGTTCAACGCGCAGATCAGGGTCGTGCCGGTGCGCCGGAACGCTAAGCACCCGTCCGGCGCCCCGAACCACTCGATGTCGTCGCCGGTGAACGCCGGATGCGTGCTCCGGGTCTCCAGCGCGTGCCGGTACAGCGACAGCGTGGACGTCTCGTCCTCCAGCTGAGCCTCCGCGGTGAACGTGACCCAGTCCGCCGGGATCGACGACCAGTCGGCCTCGGCGGTGGAGAAGCCGAACGGCGGCCGGTCGCCCTCCCACGGCATCCGGACGCGCTGGGTCCCGGGCAGGCCGAGCTCCTCGCCGTGCCGCAGGCAGACCGCGCCGGGCAGCGCCAGCTGCACCAGGGCCATCGCGCGGACCGGGGTCAGCGCGGCGTCGTCCCGGCTCTGCTCGGTGTCGCGGCTGGCCATCGCCCACGCCTGGCGCGCCCCGGGGGAGGCGAACACCTCCGTGATCGCATTGCGGACCCGTTCGGCGTCGAAACCGGCGACGGCCAGGTCGAGGTTGAACGCCAGGTGCCAATCGCCCGGTCCGCTGCCGATCACCACGCGATCCGGGTAGCCGGCGAGCGCTGCGCCGATGGCACCGGTCGGGTCGGGACGCGGCGCCAGGTGGAACCCATCGGCGCCGTACTCCAGCCAGGGCAGCAGCACCGATGCGGGGTCGCTGCGCGCGGGATCCACATCGAGCGAGACCATCACGCGCATGCCGGCTTCGCGCGCCTCGCCGAGCAACTCGGCGAACGGCGCTGCCGACGGATCCAGCCCGGCTGCCCCGGCCAGCACGACCGCGTCGACGCCGAGCAGGTCCAGGTAGCCGAGCCGGCCGGTCAGCCCGGCGAGGTCGCCGACCCCGTCACCGTCGCCGTCGGCGAACGAGCCGACGTCGACCTGGTAGCACACCGCGTCCCACCACCACGGCAGTTCGCCGTAGCCTGCCCGCGCGTCCGCCCGTCGCATCACCAGGTCCTTCGTCTCAGTGGCTGTCTTCGAATTTTGCCGGTCTTGTCCCTGAAGCGGTGCAGCCGTCGTGCACGAGTCGCCAGCGAGGCGATGACGGTAACTCCCGCAGGGGTCGCGACCGGCGCCGCCGCGCAGGACGAGCTCGTCAGAACCAGGAGTTGATCATGCTGTTGGCGGCCATCTCCATGTACTGCCACAGCTGGTCGCGGTGCTCCGGTTTGAGGTCGACCTCGTCGATCGCGATCCGCATGCAGCGCAGCCATGCGTCCCGCTCCGCCGGGCCGATTTTGAACGGGGCGTGCCGCATCCGCAGCCGGGGGTGGCCGCGCCGGTCGGAGTACGTGTGCGGGCCGCCCCAGTACTGGATCAGGAACAGCCGCAGCCGTTCCTCGGCGGGCCCGAGGTCCTCCTCCGGGTAGAGCGGCCGCAGCAGCTCGTCCTCGGCCACCTCCTCGTAGAAGCGCGCCACGATCCGGTGGAAGGTCGCCTCGCCGCCGACCTGCTGGTAGAAGGTCTCCACGGAAGTCACGGCTCCATCCTCTCAGGGGCGCGGCGGATTTTGGACGGCATGGCGGACGAACGGCTCACACCTGCGCTCACGCCGACCGCGAGCCCCCCGGGCAGCGATGGCGACCAGAAGGACTCCCGACCGGCGTGACCAGCGGCTATGCAACCGGGCCGGAATGCAGCGGCCGACCGTACGGGTATGGCGGCTCGATGTCCTGCTCGTCGTAAGCTCGCTTGATCTCCGCGCGCAACCGCCGCTGCACCGCCCACTGCCTGCCGGGGCGGACCTTGGTGGTCATGCGCAGGGTGATGGTGTCCGCGGTGATCTGGTCCACGCCCAGCATTTCCGGCGGGTTAAGCACGTCCTTGGTCAGCGGCTCGCGCGAGACCGCCTCGGTGGCGACCTTGGCGGCCACCTCGATGGCCTTCTGCACGTCACTGGTGTGCGAGATCGGGAAGTCCACCACGGCCACGGCGAAGCCCTGGCTGGAGTTACCGACCCGCAGGATCTCGCCGTTGCGGACGTACCAGACGGTACCGTTGATGTCGCGCAGCGTGGTGACCCGCAGGCCGACGGACTCGACGGTGCCGCTGGCCTCGCCGAGGTCGACCACGTCACCGACGCCGTACTGGTCCTCGACCAGCATGAACATGCCGGACAGGAAGTCCCGGACGAGGTTCTGGGCGCCGAAGGCGACCGCGACACCCAGCACACCGGCAGAGGCCAGCACCGGGGCGATCTGGATGCTCAGCACCTGCAGCACGTAGATCGCGCCAAGGCCGAAGATCACGAACGAGGCCATCGACTTGAGCACCGAGCCGATCGTGCGCGCGCGCTGGACGCGCCGCTCCGACAGCAACTCGGCCGTCATCGTGTCCGCCCGGCGTTCCTTCAGCGAAGTCAGCAGTTTCGGGGGTTTGCCGTTGCCGCGGGTGAGGCGGTTGATCGTGCGGTGCACCAGCCATCGCACGATGAATGCGACGACCAGGATGAGCAGGATGTTCACCGGCTTGGCGATGAGGAGGTCGGCGTAGGACGCCAGCCACTGGTTGCCGGTCCAATCGGAGATGGTCCGGCACCAGAACGAGTCCACGGCACAGTTCGGTTGGGTCAAAAGCGGCAGATCCATGGGTCGGGGGTTCTCCATGCTGTCGTTCAGGGCCCGCGGTGGTGACCGGCACGGCGGCGCCGGATGCGTTGGGGCACATCACCGGGTCGGCAACCGGCAAACCGAGCATCGTGCACGCCCCGCCGCGCACGATGCTCGAACAGCTGACCGCCGGGACCGAGTTCGGGCTCAGTCCAGGGCGAGTCCGGTGGCCTCCGAGAGGAAGGCGAGCTGGTCGGTCGCCAGACCCACCGTACGGGACACCGAACGCGCGGCATGCCCGACCTCGGTCTCCCGGCGCAGCAGAACCGGACGTTTCGCCGGGTCGGAGCTGGTGGCGTGCTGCAACGCCGCGCACATCTTGCGGGCGTGGTTCGGGTCGACCCGGGAGTCCGATTCGAAGACGGTGAACAGCACCGACGGGTAGTCCGTCTGGTCGGTCACGTTGTGGTACGGCGAATAGGACAGCAGCCAGCCCAGCTCCTCCGCATCGTCGGCGGTGCCGTACTCGTCGTTCCACGTGCGGCCGAGCAGGAACTGCTCGTAGCGGACCATGTCCAGCAGCGGCGCCGAGCACACCACCGCCCGGTAGAGGTCCGGGCGCTGCGTCAGCGCCGCCCCGACCAGCAGGCCGCCGTTCGAGCCACCGGAGATCGCCAGCTGCTCGGCGGTCGTCCAGCCCTCATCGATCAGGTGCTGCGCCGCCGCGTGGAAGTCGTCGAAGGTGTGCTGCTTCTGCTCGCGCATGCCCGCAACGTGCCACTCCTCGCCTTCCTCGCCGCCACCGCGCAGCGAGGGCAACGCCCAGACGCCGCCGGCGGCGACCCACGCCAGCGCGGACGGCGTGTAGCCGGGCTCGCGGGACAGGGAGAAACCGCCGTAGCCGGTCATGAACACCGGCCGGGGGCGGTCGGGTTCGGCCGCCGGGCTCAGCAGGAACATCCGCACCGGGGTGCCGTCCAGCGAGCGGTAGGTGACCTGCTGGGTGTGCACCGTGGGCAGCTCGATGGTGCCCGGCGCCTGCTGGTCCAGCGCGGTCTGCCTGGTGCGGCGGGAGTAGGCGTGCACGCACGACGGGGTGGCGAAGTCGGTCCAGCCGATCCACAGCCGGTCGCGGTCGCCTTCGGTGGCTTCGTCCACGGTGGTCAGCGCGGTGACCTGTCCGGTGCTCGGCAGCGGGACCTCTGCGGTCCGCCGACCGGTGGCCGGATCGTGCAGCGTCACCTCGGACACCGCGTGCCGGGTCCGCAGCACCACCAGCTGCGGGTCGCCGTCACCGGTGTCGAACCAGCGCACGCCCTCCAGCACCGAGTCGGGTTCCTCGGCGATCAGCTCGGTCCAGTTCGCCGGCTCCGGGTTGGTCGGGTCTGCCACGCACAGCCGCCAGCGCGGGGCGTCCAGCGTCGTCATCACGTACAGCCGGCCATCGCGCTCCACCCAGGCGCCGACCCGGTACCCGTCGGAGGTGTCCACGACCTGCCGGAGGTCCGGCACGTCGCAGCCCCCGGATAGGTCGGCGATCCACACCGAATCCCGCCGCGCGGTGCCCGGGCTGCCCTCGACGACCAGCCAACGGCCGTCCCGCGACACCCGGGTTCCGTAGTAGTAGGTGTGGTCCAGGCCCTCGCCGTGCACCAGCAGGTCCTGGTCGGGGTCGGCACTCACCCGGTGCCGCCACACCCGGCGGTGAAACTGCTCCTCGCCGTCGGGCACCAGCTCCGGTGCCAGCCGCCGGATGTAGAAGTACTCCTCGCCGCCGGGCAGCCACGAGATCGTCGAATAGCGGCACCGGTCGATCGGGCCCTCGACGAGGTCGCCGGTGGCGACGTCCAGCACGTGCAGCAGCGACTCCTCGTCGCCGCCGACGGAGATCTGGTAGGCCAGCCGGTCGCCCTCCAGGCTCGGCGTCCAGCTGTCCAGCGTGGTCAGCCCGGACGGGTCCAGCTCGGTGACGTCCAGCAGCACCCGCTCGGCGCCGTCGGGCTCGCGCACGTAAAGTACGGGGAACTCCTGCCCGGGCTCCCGGCGGGTGAAGAACGCCCGCCCCACGCGCCAGGCCGGGGCCGAGACGGAACCGGCGGCCAGCAGCGATCGCATCCGCTCCGCGACCACTTCGCGGCCGGGCAACGCGTCCAGCCAGGTGCGGGCGAGCTCGTCCTGCGCCGTCGACCACGCCTCGGTGCGCGGCTCGGCCGGGTCCTCCAGCCACCGGTACGGATCGGCCACCTGGTGGCCGTGCAGGTCTTCGATGATGTCGTCGCGGTCGGCGCGGGGGTAGGTCAGATGCGCTGCTTGCACGTCGTTCACGGCAGCGACGATACGTGCATCCCGTGGTCGACCCTTGATCTCGGCGTGATCATTTCGCCGGAACCCGACCCGATTCACCCGGAATGATCATTGTCGTTCCGCAGTCCATGATCGGGAATGATTTGGTGTGCGTTCGACGGTGACCAGGCGTGGCGTGTCGAATCACACGTGCGTTCGGGCGGGGTTGTGTGTTCGACTAGGCCGGACACCGGTGGAGGTGGTCGCGTGCCCGACCGACAACCGATCCGACAACCGGCGCTGAAGGCCACCGGCCTCGCGTCGCGGGCCCCGCTGTGCCCGCCTAGCCGCGCTGGCACTTCGCTGCCGCAGTCGGACCGGCCTCCCGGTCACGCACCGTCCTGGCGAAAACGCCGGGTGCTCTTGCTCAACACGACGTTCGAGCCATTGACCGCGCTCCCGCTGCGCCGAGCGATCGTGCTGCTCGTCTGCGGCAAGGCCGAGGTCGTGCACGGCGATTCGGCCGGCATGATGCTGCATTCCGCGACTGCCAGCGTCGAAGTCCCGTCGGTGATCAGGTTGAGCAACTTCGTGCGAGTGCCGTACCGCGGCCGAGTGCCGTTGACCCGAGCCGCGTTGATGCTGCGGGACAACTACCGGTGCGTGTACTGCGGTGCTCGCGCTGAAACGATAGATCATGTCGTGCCGCGCAGCCGCGGCGGGCCGCACACTTGGGAGAACTGCGTCGCCTGCTGCACGAAGTGCAACCACCGCAAGGCGGACAAGACGCTCAGCGAGCTGGCCTGGCGCCTCCCGGTGGCACCGCACGCGCCGCGCGGGCGGCACTGGCGGTTGCTGGCTGGGCTTTCTGAAACGGACCCGCTGTGGCTGCCGTACCTCGGTGAGCCTGCGGCCTGAAGTGCTGGTTCGGGTGGCCGGAGAACCGCTGCGCGCCGGGTTGGCGTGGGTCCAATGCCACGTGGGCTGATCAGCTGATCCGCACGCCGTGCTGCCCGCTGATGCGCACGCCTTGCTCGCCGCTGATGCGGACGCCGCGCTCTCCGCTGATCCGCACACCCTGACGCCCGCTGATCCGCACACCGCTGGAAATCCGCACGCCTTGCTGCCCGCTGATGCGGACGCCGCGCTCGCTGCTGATTCGGACGCCGTGCTCTCCGCTGATCCGCACACCCTGACGCCCGCTGATCCGCACACCGCTGGAAATCCGCACGCCTTGCTGCCCGCTGATGCGGACGCCGCGCTCGCTGCTGATGCGGACGCCGTGCTGTCCGCTGATCCGCACACCCTGACGCCCGCTGATCCGCACACCGCTGGAAATCCGCACGCCTTGCTGCCCGCTGATGCGGACGCCGCGCTCGCTGCTGATGCGGACGCCGTGCTGTCCGCTGATCCGCACACCCTGACGCCCGCTGATCCGCACACCGCTGGAAATCCGCACGCCTTGCTGCCCGCTGATGCGGACGCCGCGCTCGCTGCTGATGCGGACGCCGTGCTGTCCGCTGATGCGCACACCGTGGTTGCGGCCGCTGATCCGGACGCCGTGTTCAAGCAGTGGCCGGTTAATCGTCGGGAGAGTGAGGGCGCTGCTCCGAGTGGCGGTTTCGATGATCGACATAGTGTGCCTCCCGCATTCAAAGGACGCTTTGAACGCATGTGATCAAATATGCAAGACCCATACAGGTGAAAAACTAGGAGCAGGAACCCTCAGGAACAAGCCGCCAAGTCGCCGCGCATTGCAACCGTCTGGTTGGACCCCATTCGGGGGCAACGATTACTCCGAACGAGTTACCTTAAGTGATGTATAACACTCTTGACTAGTAACCGTGAGTAGTTTCCGGACTCCTGTATTCAGGTTCCGACTAGCGGGAATCGCGTCGCGGGCGACTTTGCTCTCGTCGAATCACTCGAACGTGTCGCGACGGTGGCTCAGCGTTAACTACGGCTTCGATCACGCGCCGCACAGGTCGAGCGCACGAAGCAGGGCGCATCGGATACCGTACTCGCGTGACTGTCCTGGCGACTGTTCTCTTCCTGGCGGTGATCCCCGCGGCCATCTACGGCCTGATCGTGCTCATCGCGATGTGGCCTCGGCTCACCCGTCCGCGTTACCGAGCGGGGCAGGAGTGGGATTTCGCGCCGGTGTTCTGGGTGTCCAACCCGGCGGGTGTGAACTCCGCTGCACCGATGGCAGACGTGGATTCGGTGGCTGCGCAGGACGATGCGCGGCCCAGCACTGCTCGGGGAGGCGCACGTGGCAACTGGTGAGATCGCGCGGCGGCCCGCCGCGGACGCCGGTGAGCTCGGCATCGGCGAAGCGATGATGGCCACCGGTCGGCTGTCTGTCGCCCGCCACGTCGAACCCGACCGGCCGCGGCTGCCGTTCGGCCCCGGCCAGCTCGCGCGACTGGACGAGGCGTTGGCGCTGTCCAGCCGCAGCACCGGGCTGGAGTTCGCGATCTACCTCGGCGATCTCGGCGAGGACACCCGCAAGCAGGCCGAGGAGCTGCACGCGAACCTCGGGGCGATCGCCTCCGACGGCGTGCTGATCGCGGTTTCGCCAGGCCAGCAGAAGTTCGAGATCGTCACCGGCGAGGAAGCGCACCGGCGCATCCCGGACCGCAGCTGCCAGCTCGCCGCGATGAGCATGGTCGCGTCCTTCAAGGAGGGCGAGCTGATCGACGGCCTCGTCGGGGCCCTGCGGATGCTCGCCGACACGGCTGGCACCAGCTACCAGCAGTCCCGCTCCCGCCACTGATCTGACCGTCGGCTCGTCTTGCGAGGCGCTGCGGGTGGCAGAACCTCAGAGTTCTCCAGCAACGGCCCAAGATCAGAGCAGGTCGAAGCTCTGGAGGTTCTGGAACATCTCGTAGGCCGACGACGTCGTGCCGACCGCGCCAAGCTGTCGCGCTTGTTCGCCGTACTGCTGCTGGGCCTGCTGGCTGCTGTAGACGATCACCGGGGTGTCCACGCCCAGATCGCGCAGTTCGCGCAGCAGCGCGAGCCCGGCGTCGGGGCGCCACCTGCCGTTCTCCTTGCGGCCCATGTCCTCCACGATCAGCCGGTACTGCCGTTGGGACAGCTCCGCCAGCGCCGCATCGTTGGTCGTCGTCATCGTCACCCGCACGCCGTTGTCCCGGAGTTGCTCCGCCAGGATTGCGTGCGCCTCCGGCTTCTCCGCGACCCAGAGCACCGCGAGCGGTTCCGGCCCGGCCGGCGAGTGCACCGGCGGCAGTTCGACTTCTGCCTCGTGCCTGCCGTCGCCGTTGCCGGCGATCTCGGGTGCTTCGGGTAGCGCCGGAACGGGCACCGGCGCCTCCGCCGGGGCGCCGACCCGGTCGCGTTCCTCCAGCTGCTTGCTGAGCAGGCTCAGCTGCCGCTGCAGGTCCTGGATCATGTCGTTCTGCTGATCGTTGAGCTGGTGCATGGTGAGCCGCTGGCCGCCGATCTCGAACTCCAGCTCCCGCTTCTCGGCGGTGCGCAACACCCGCCAGATGGCGCGGCGGAACACGAAAATCGCCATCAGCGCGATCAACGGCCACAGCAGCTCGGAGATGGCGGAGATCAGTTCGGGCATCGACGCTCCCACCCCTCGCTTCGGGCAGATCAACGGAATCTTACTCGCCGTATCCGCCACGACACGATTCGTGTTCACCTGCCCGGGAAACGCGGTGGAGGGCAGCTTCGAGCAAGTTGAGTTGCTCGAAGCTGCCCTCCACTTCTCGCCCGCAAGGGCGTCAGGAGCGGTCGAACTCCCGGGCCGCGAGGGCGCGCACGATGCCCGCGCGACCCTCCGACACCAAGCGGCGCAGCGCCGACGGGTGCTCGTCGGCCAGCCACGCGTCCGATTCCGCCACCGTGTCGTCGGTGACCGCCCACGACGGGAACAGCCCGATCACGGTCGGCTGGGCCCGCTCGCTGGAACGGCGCTGCCAGACCTCGTCGATCTCCTCGAAGTAGCGGCGCACGTACGGCGTGAGCAGTTCGCGCTGGACCGGGTGCTGGAAGCCCGCGATGATCGAGTCGCTGACCGCGTTCGGCAGCTGGTCGTCGTGCACCGCCCGCTGCCAGGCCTTCTCCTTGGACTCCGGAGTCGGGATCAGCGCCCGCGCCCGCTCCGCGCGCCGCCGACCGGTTGCGGTCTGGTCCTTCTCCAGCTCGGCGTCGATCTCGGACTCGCCTGCCGCGCCGTGCGCGACCAGCGCCTGCAGCAGCTGCCAGCGCAGGTCGGTGTCGACGGTCAGCCCGGCCAGCGGCGCCGACCCGTCCAGCCAGCCGCGCAACTCGGCGACCTCCTCGGCGGAGAGCACCGATCCGGCCAGCGAATTGACGAACGCGAGCTGGTGGTCCGAACCGGGCTCGGCGGCGCGAGCGAGCTCGAAGAGCCGACCGGTGAACCGCCGCCAGCCCTCCGCCTGCCACGACGGGTCCACATAGGACGCGAGCGAGGTCTGGGTCTGCAGCAGCACCCGCTGCACCACGCCGATCTCGCTCTCGGCACCGATGCCGCCCTCCGCCGACGCGCCCAGCACCAGCGTCACGAAGTCGCGCGCCTTCAGCTCGGCCTCGCGGGTCATCTCCCACGCGGTGGACCAGCACAGCGCCCGCGGCAACGACTCGTCGATGTCGCCGATCCGGTCGATCAGCGCGGCCAGCGACTCGGGGTCGAAGCGCAGCGAACAATAGGTCAGGTCGTCGTCGTTGACCAGCACGAGCTTGCCCCGATGCACGCCGACCAGGTCGGGCACCTCGGTGCGCTCGCCGGTGACGTCGAGCTCGACGCGGTGCTTGCGCACTAGCTTGCCGCCCTCGTCGTCGTAGATGCCGATCGCCAGCCGGTGCGTGCGCAGCTCGCCCGCGCCGGGCCGGGCGCCGTTCTGCACCACCTCGAACGAGGTGAACCGGCCCGCGTCGTCGGTGGCGAACCGCGGCCGCAGCATGTTCAGGCCCGTGGTCTCCAGCCACTGCGCGCTCCACCACGACAGGTCGCGACCGGAGGCCTCCTCCAGCGCCTGCAGCAGGTCGTTGAGGGTGGCGTTGCCCCAGGCGTGCCGGTTGAAGTAGATCCGCAGCCCGGCCAGGAAGTTGTCCAGGCCCACGTAGGCGACCAGCTGCTTGAGGACCGAGGCGCCCTTGGCGTAGGTGATGCCGTCGAAGTTGACTTCGACGGCCTGCAGGTCCTGAATGTCGGCGGCCACCGGGTGGGTGGACGGCAGCTGGTCCTGCCGGTACGCCCAGGACTTCTCCACGCTGGCGAACGTCGTCCACGCATGGCCGTACTGGGTGGCGCCGACCTGCGCGAGCACGCTGGCCCAGGTCGCGAACGACTCGTTGAGCCACAGGTCGTCCCACCAGCGCATGGTCACCAGGTCGCCGAACCACATGTGCGCCATCTCGTGCAGCACCGTCTCGCAGCGCCGCTCGTAGAGGTAGCCGGTGACCTTTGACCGGAAGACGTAGTCCTCCAGGAATGTGACGCAACCGGCGTTCTCCATCGCGCCCGCGTTGAACTCCGGCACGAAGCACTGGTCGTACTTGCCGAACGGGTAGGGCACCCCGAACGCCTTGTGGTAGAAGCCGAAACCCTGCTTGGTCTCGGTGAACAGCCGCTCCGCGTCGAGGTGCTCGGCAAGCGAAGCGCGGCAGTAGATGCCCAGCGGGATCTCGTCCTGGCCATCCTCGCCGGGGAAGACGTCGCGCCACTCGGCGTACGGCCCGGCCACCAGCGCTACCAGGTAGGTGGACATCGGCTTGGTGGTGGCGAATTCGTGCCGCTTGCCGTTCGCCGAGTCGGTGACCTCGGCGGTGGCGTTGGAGATGACCTTCCACGACTCCGGGGCGTCCACCGTGATCTGGTAGGTGGCCTTCAGGTCGGGCTGGTCGAAGCAGGTGAACATCCGCTTCGCGTCGGCGGTCTCGAACTGGCTGTAGAGGTACACGCCGCCGTCGACCGGGTCGACGAAGCGGTGCAGGCCCTCGCCGGTGTTGGTGTAGGCGCAGTCGGCGCGCACCACGAGCTCGTTGTCGGCGGCCAGATTCGGCAGCCGGATGCCGGTGGACTCGTCGTAGTCGGAGACGTCGAGCTCGACTCCGTTGAGCACGGCGCTGTGCACCCGGTCGGCGACCAGGTCGATCCAGCTGTCGGCGCCTGCCTCGTTGCTGCGGAACCGCACCGTGGTGGTGGAACCGAACGTCTCCACGTCCGGGCCACCCGCGCCGGCACTGAGATCCAGTTCGATCACGTACGACTGGACCTCCAGCAGGGCCGCGCGCTGCTCGGCCTGTTCGCGGGTGAGGTTCGGCGGGGCCACGGATCACCTCGTTACTCGTCGGGGACTCGTCAGGCCAGGGGCGCCTGGCGCACCTGGCGCAGGCATCAAATCACGTCCGCGTGCGGGCGTGCTGCCGGGCGGGTCCGCCTTCGTCGTCGGCGTGTCGGGTCGGGTGGGAAGACATTCGGCTCTACCGGGGTTGATACCCATGACGACGCGTTCAGGAACGCGTCCGCGACCGGACTTCTCGAATACCGGGGCGCTGGGCGATCCGCGCCCGTCCCGGAGAACACTGGAGGCTTGATGAGCGCCGCAGCCCGACCCAGGGTCGACTTCTACTTCGACCCGGCGTGCCCGTTCGCGTGGGTTTCCTCGCGCTGGATCCTGGAGGTCGCGAAGGTCCGCGACATCGACCTGAACTTCCGCGTGATGAGCTTGTCGGTGCTCAACCAGGGCCGCGACCTGCCCGCCGAATACCAGGAGCTGCTGGAGAAGGCGTGGGGTCCGGTGCGGGTGGCCATCGCCGCCGCCAAGCACCACGGCGACGACGTGCTGTCGCCGCTCTACACCGCGATGGGCACCCGCCTGCACGACCAAGGCAACAAGGACTTCGAGCAGGTGATCAGCGAGTCGCTGGCCGAGGTGGGCCTGCCCGCGTCGCTGGCCGAGGCGGCCAGCAGCACCGAGTACGACGAGGAGCTGCGCGCCAGCCACCACGCGGGCATGGACCCGGTCGGCGACGAGGTGGGCACGCCGACCATCCACGTCGACGGGGTGGCGTTCTTCGGCCCGGTGATCACCCGCATCCCGCGCGGGGAGGAGGCGGCGAAGCTGTTCGACGGCGCCCTCGCGCTGGCCAGCTACCCGTACTTCTTCGAGCTCAAGCGCACCCGCACCGAGTCGCCGCGGTTCGACTGACGTTTCCGGCTGGGAAGGTGTCGGGCCGGCACCTTCCCAGCGCGCTCGGCGAGGCGATCGGCGGGCCTTCCCGCAGAAATGGGAAAGACCGTTGTCGTTCGGTAACACGAGCACGCCGGTGCCACAGCGGCGGAGCGGGTACCGCGACGAGATCGCTGCGACGGTGACCGCCGAGATGGGCTCGCCGATCAAGTTCCGCCACCCAGGTGCACGCGAGCGTGCCGGTGGCGACCTCGGCCGGGATCGCCGGGTGGCTTCGCCTGGACCGAGGAGGCCGGCAACTCGCTGATCGTGCGGGAGCCGATCGGTGTGGTCGCCGCGATCACGCCGCGGAACTCCCTGCTGCACCAGATCGTCGCCAAGGTCGTGCCGGCGCTGGCGGCCGACTGCACCATGGTCCTAAAGCCCAGCGAGGTCCATCCAGCGCTGACCTCGGGGTCGTGGGTCCTATGGGCAGCTGCAGCAGCCCAAAGACTCACGGTCCCGTGGGCGGACCGGCATACGATCGAGGCGTGATCCGCGTCCGTGACCTGCACCCGTGGCCCTCGACGGAAGTCGAAGCCGTTGCGATCCAAGAACGGCTGCGCCCGCTGGTCCGGTTCGACGGCGAACCGGTCGAGGTGCGCACAGCGGCGGGCCTGGACGTGGCGTACCGCGACTCGGATCAACTGGTCGCTGCGGTGACGGTCGTCGATGTCGCGACATTGTCCGTCATGGACAGTGCTGTCGTGCGCGGCTCGACTGATTTTCCTTACATCCCAGGTCTGTTCGCCTTCCGCGAGGCCCCGTCGCTACTCACGGCGCTTTCCAGGCTGTCGGTGGTGCCGGACGTCCTGGTCTGCGACGGGCAAGGCCTGGCCCACCCCCGCCGCTTCGGACTGGCTTGCCACCTGGGTTTGCTGACGGAGATCCCGAGCATCGGCATCGGCAAGACGGCGATGGGCCGCTACGAGCCGCCGGGCGACGAGCGGGGGGAGTGGGCGCCGCTGCGGATGGACGACGAAGTCGTCGGCCGGGCGCTGCGCACGCAGCGCGGGGTGAAGCCGGTGTTCGTCTCGATGGGCCACCGCTACACCCTTGACGGGGCCTGCGACCTCACCCTCCGCCTAGCCCCGAAGTACCGCCTCCCGGAGACGACCCGCACGGCGGACCACCTGGGCCGAACCCAGGACTGAGGTGAGATACGCGCCGGCCCTTCCGGTTGACTCCGCACCTACGAGAATGACGAGAGGTTACGCGGAAAGCCGCAATCCCTGGAAAGGAGATGCTGCGGCAGATATTCCGACTCGACTTGAACGTCCATGCTCGACTGCTTCGCAAGCACGGAGACTGCGAGTGGCCCGAGCGCGATCATTCCGTCGGAATTGGTCATGCGATCTTCCAGGGACCTCACCATGAATCCAGGACCTCGTCCCGCAGCACGGGCGCCTGCCGGCTGCTGTTCACCTCGGCGGCCAGCGCGACATCGTGCGCGAACCCCAGCTCCGCGAGCTCCCGACCCGATTCGCAGTCGGCGAGCAGAGAGCCGATCTCGCCGGTCACGGCCCGGAACGCGGCCGCGGCCAGCTCTGCCTCGGGAGAACGGCGGCCGGGCAGGGCGGAGATGATCGCACCCGCACCGAGCTGATCCTCGATCGCGGGCCGCAGCTGGTCGTCCCGGCGTTCCCCTGCGGCGATGACGCCGATCGGCCCACCTTCCTGTGCTGCTGCGTGCGCCACCGCCTCCGCGTTGCGCAGACAACCCACGAACACGGTGGCCCCGGTGGCTGACGCCTCAGCGCAGAGCGTCGCGCCATTCGGTGACGGCAATCCCAGCAGCACGTCCGGGTTGAGGGTGCGCAGCGACGACGGGCTCAGGGACCACTCGTCCAGGCTGCGGGGCTGCGCGAGCACCGCACCTGCGGGTATCGAGGCGTCCTGCCAGCGCAGCGGCAGCACCCGGGCCCCGGTGGTCGTGGCGACGTCCACGGCCGTCGAGAACGACAGCACGTCGACCACCACCAGCACCGGGCAGTCCGCCAGGGCTCGCAGGCCGGGCAGGCCCCAGTCGAGGTGCACGTCGGGGTTCGCGCTGGTCACAGCGGGTAGCGTAACCGGGGTGAGCGGGGGTGGGGGCCATTTGGCAGACTGCCTGCGTGCGCGTCTACATCGGCTCCGACCATGCCGGCTACGAACTCAAGAACCACCTCGCCAAGTGGCTGACCGACAAGGGTCACGACGTGACCGACATCGGTCCGGCGGAATACGACGCCCAGGACGACTACCCGCCGTTCTGCGTCGAGACCGCCCGCCGCGTCGTCGCCGACGAGGGCAGCCTCGGGCTGGTCCTCGGCGGGTCCGGCAACGGCGAGCAGATCGCCGCGAACAAGGTCCCCGGCGCCCGCGCCGCGCTGGCCTGGAGCGTTGAAACCGCGAAGCTCGCCCGGCAGCACAACAACGCGCTGCTGGCCGGCATCGGTGCGCGGATGCATACCGTCGAGGAGGCCGAGCAGATCGTCGAGGCGTTCCTGACCACCGACTTCGAGGGTGGTCGGCACCAGCGCCGGATCGACCTGCTCACCGACTACGAGAAGACCGGCCAGCCCCCGGCCCTGCCCGGCAGCTGATCGATGGCACCGGCACGCCGGACCGCGGCGCTGCTGACACCTCTGGTGGCGGCAGCGGGCACCGCGGCTGGCGTGCTGGTGCTTTTCTTCGGGCAGCGCGCGCTCGCGCCCGTCCTCGCCGGTGGCCCAGGTGCGGTCTGCACCGAACCCGACTGCGTGCTCGGGGTGGGCCTGTGGCTGATCGTGGGCGGTGTCATCGCGCTGTGCGCCTCGCTACTGGCCGGGACGGTGTTCCGGCATCCCGATCGACCGGTTCGGCGCGGTCTGCTGATCGCGCTGTGGTGTGTGGCGGCGTACCTCGTGGAGTCGGTCGTGCTGTGGATCCTCGTTTGACGCGGACGGACTGTTGACATGCCTGAAGGCCACACCCTGCACCGGCTCGCCGGGTTGCACAGCGACCTGTTCGCCGGCACGGAGGTCCGGGTGGGCAGCCCGCAGGGGAGGTTCGCCACCAGCGCTTCGCTGCTGAACGGCTCGGTATTCGAGCGGGCTGAAGCGCACGGCAAGCACCTCTTCCACTTCTACGGCCCGGATCGAGTCGTCCACGTGCACCTGGGGTTGTACGGCACGTTCACGGAATCCGAGCTCCCGCTGGCCGAACCGCGCGGGCAGGTGCGGATGCGCATCGTCGGCTGTACACATTGGACGGACCTGCGCGGTCCCACCGCGTGCGAGCTGCTGACCGGCGAGGAGGTCGCCGCGCTGCGCGGGCGGCTGGGCCCCGATCCGCTGCGCCGGGACGCCGACCCCGAGCAGGCCTGGCAGCGGATCTCGCGGTCCCGCATGAGCATTGCCGCGCTGCTGATGGACCAGAAGGTGCTGGCGGGTGTCGGCAACGTCTACCGCGCCGAAGTGCTGTTCCGGCACGGCATCCCTCCCTACACCCCGGGCCGGTCGTTGGACCGGGTGCAGTGGGAGACGATCTGGGCGGACCTGGTCGAGCTGATGGCCGATGGGGTGCGCGTGGGTCGCATCGACACGGTGCGGCCGGAGCACCTGCCGGAGGTCACCGGTCGGGCGCCGCGCCAAGACCGGCACGGCGGAGAGGTCTACGTCTACCGGCGGGCGGGAATGCCTTGCCTGATCTGCGGAACCCCGGTGGCCACGGCAGCTCTCGCTGCCCGGAACCTCTACTGGTGCCCCACCTGCCAAACAGACTGACGAACGTCCCCACCTCCCCAGGAGGTGTGCGATTTCAAATGGAAATCGAAGGTCCGATTTCAATGGAAATTGCGGTTCTCCGGCGTGTCGGGTCACGACACGCCGGAGGGTGCGGATAACTCGCACGATTTCAATGGAAATCGATGGTCCAGTTTCCATTGAAATTGCGGGTTGTCGCCAGCGGCATCGGAACCGTCAGAGGTCGAAACCGCCCATGTCGATTCCGCCTTGGTCGATTCCGCCCATGTCGAATTCGCCTTGGTCGAATCCGCCGTCGCCGCCCGCGTTCGCGGCGTCGATGCCTGGGTCGCCGCCGGCGCCCAGGCCGTCCGCGTAGGCCGCCTCTGCCGGGATCCCGGCCATGCCGCCGAACAGGGCGCTCATCAGCACCAACGAGCCCACGCCCCAGGCACCCGCGACGAGCGCCGGCTTCCACCACGGCTCGCTGTACCAGCCCTGCGGCACCGGCCGCCCGGCGACCGTGCCGCCCGGGTAGTAGTGCGGGGTCTGCTCGGTGGGGTTCGGCGACGCCACCTGCGGGTGGCCTTCGACCTCGACCTCGCGGTACTCGGTCACACTGCCCGCGCCGCGCTGGCCGGAGAGGTCGGGGAGCTCGGGGCCCGGATCAATGTCCATCGCGATCCGCGCGGCCCGCACGTAGTACAGGCCTTCCAGCGCGGACTCCGTGGTCAGGCGGGCCTGCGCGGCGGTGCGCGCCTGGTCGAGCTGGGAGACCGCCGCGCCGTGCCGTTCAGCCGCATCGGCGAGCGCCTGCTTGGCCGCTTCGTTGGTGCCGACCAGGTTGAGCACCTGACCGCCCAACCGCTCCACCCAGCGCCGCGCTTCCGCCTTGGCGTCTTCGAGCTGGTTGCGCTGGTGCGCCACGGCCTTCTGCCGGGACCACCAGACCGCGGCGACGATCACCACGAGGGCGATCACGATGATGACGATTGCGGTCACCCGTGCCTCCTGACCCGGCGGAACACCCGTTGGTTCCGACGGTACGCCGCTCAGCAGGGGCGCTGGTCGATCAGAAACCCTCCGGGCAGTGCGGGGCGTCGTCGGTGGTGAACGCGCGAGAGGCTTCGAACAGCGCACCCGGCGCGAGCTCGGCTACCCGCCCGGACCGGGCCAGCCCGGACAGCGTGTTGCCCCCCAGGTACGCCGCGGCCAGGTCGCTGACGTCCAATGCGATCTGGCCCGGGTCGTCGGTGCGGGCGACGCTCGCGACCCCGTCGGCGCCTGTGGTCAGCCGCCACCGGCCCGCGTTCCACGGGCAGAACGAGTCGGTGACGTCGAACACGACGTCCACCGCGGCGCTGTACCGGCGTGCTTCCAGCGCGTGGTCGAGATCGACCAGCCGGACCCACAGCCCGTCGATGATCTGCCGCTCCGCGAGGCGCGAGTTGGCGAGCATGCCCACCACTGGTTCGTCGACCGCGGCCTTGCCCCAGTGCACCTCGCCGACCAGGTCGAAGTCGAGCAGGTACCGCCAGAGCGCGGCGTAGGCCCGCGGGGTCGACGCGACGAGCTCCAGCACCCGCAGGTGGTAGGCGGGGCCCTGGTTCGTCCAATTGGGCTTGGGCCGGTAGATGACGTAGCCGTCGGGGTGCAGCGCGAACCGGGTCTTGCCCAGGTCGCCGCGCTCGCTGCGGTCGTCGATCACCCGGACTTCCCAGGAGCCGTCGGCCCTGGACAGCCAGCCGGTCCGGGTCGCGGCCACCGCGGGGTATCGCTGGTGCACGAATTCCAGCGCGGTTTCCCGGTCGACCTCGCTGACCCGCCTCCCATCGACGTCCACAGTGGACAAGAAAGCCGCCCCGCGGGGCAGGGTCAGGTGGCTCTCGTAGCTGGCCAGGCCGAAGCCGAACCGGCCGTAGATGGACGCTTCCGAGGCGTACAGCGCGGCGAGCCCGGAGCCGTTGCCGCGCAGGTCGTCGAGCTGGGCGCGCATCAGCGAGGTCAGCGCGCCGCGTCGCCGGTGTCCGGGCTTGACCCCGACCGCCGTGATGGCGGCGACCGGGTGCTGAACCGGGCCCGGCAGCGTGATGCCCGTTTCGAACCGCCCGGCGACGCCGATCGCCTCATCGCCGTCGAACGTTCCGTGGGCCAGCGCCGGGTCGAAGATCTCGCGGTAGCGCTCGACCGCGGAGTCGCGGCTGTCGTCGAGGAAAGCAGCGGTGAAGACGTCGAAGAACAACTCGCGGTCGTCGGCCGAAAGACTTCTCGTGGTGAGGTCCGCCATGTGACGTTCATACCGCCCGCGAGAACGGCGTGCGACTCATTTTCAGGCGGTCCTCGGGAGTCGGCGGTTTCAATTGAAACTGCGGAAACCCAGGGGTGACCGCAGTTTCAATTGAAACCGTGCGCTCAGACGCCGAGCAGGACCTCGGCGACGGTCTCCCACTCGGAGCACGAGTGGTCCCGGTTGAGCTTGACCAGGGACAGCGCGGACACCTTGGCCGTGGTCGGCTCGACCACCGTGGCACCGAGGGTGGCGACGGCGAAGATCGCCGGGCCTTCGGTGGTGGAGTGGGCGAGGCTCACGTGCTTGTCGATGTCTTCGGGTTCCGCCGGGAGGGTCGCTCCACCGAGTGCCTCGGCGGTCACTTCGCGCACCGAGGCGCGGAGATCGAGCACCGTCGACTGGGGTTCGGCGGGCAGCGACAGCGACTCCGGCAGCACAACTGCGTGGTGGAACGCCAGGGTCAGGGGCAGCGCGGACGCCAGCCGGGTACGGGCGGCCGCCACCAGCGGTTCGATGCGCGACTCGTCGATCTCGTCGGTGAAACCGATTTCCTGCACCAGGATGTTCATCCATTCCAGCGGGACGAGGTCGAAGCCGGGCAAATCGCGCAGCGCGTACTGGTAGTCGTTCACCAGCTTGCGCAGCCCGGGCTGGTCGGCCAGCGGCAGCAGCCACGCGTAGCCGGTGCGCCCGGCGCGCCAGCCCGAGCGCCAGCGGGCGTGATTGCGGACCTGGTCGGCGTGCGGCATGTCGGTCACCCTCACATACTGCCCGGGCCGCTCCGGGAGTGGGGCGAGCTTGAGCTATCTCACGGTTTTCGAGGGCTCGCGTTCACTCGGCTGTGCCTTCGCGGCCGGGGTGTCCAGGCTGGCCGCCGCGTCGGAGTCGCGCACCCGCAGCCCCAGCAGCAGGCCGAGCCCAGCGAAGACCACCGAGACCAGGAAGGCGCCGTGGTAGGCGCCCAGCTGCGCCTCGGCGACCTGGCCGGCCGCGGTGTGATCCACTGTGGACATGCCGTGCTCGGTGAGCACCACCAGCACGGTCGCGACGATCGCGGTTCCCAGCGCGGTGGCGACCTGCCTGCTGACGTTGAACATCGAGCTGGCCTGCCCCATGGCGGCACCGGAGATCCGGGCGAACGTCGCGGTCTGCACCGGAGTCATCAGCAGCCCCATCGCCACGCCCTGCACCGCGAGCAACGCGACCAGGAGCCACAACGAGGTGTCGGTGCCCTGCAGTTGCAACCCGAGGCCGATCGCGACCTGCACCGCGAACCCGGCCAGGATCAGCCGCTTCGGCCCGACCCGGCCGTAGATCCGGCTGATTACCTGGGTGGTCAGCAACATGCTGATGGCCTGCGGCATCAGCACGAGGCCGGCGTGCATGGGCGATACCCCGCGCAGGTTCTGCAGGTACAGCGGGATGAGGAAGAGCACCCCGAACATCGCCCCGGTCTGGCACAGCAGCAGCACGTTGCCGGTGCCGAACAACCGGTCGGTCAGCAGCCGCAGGTCGAGCATCGGACGCGTGACGGTCAACTCCCGCCAGACCAACCCGCCGATGAGCAGCACCGCGGCCACGAGGCTCGACCAAACCTGGGGCTGGCCCCAGCCGAGCTGCGCACCCTGTTCGAGCCCGTAGAGCAGCGTCGCCAAACCGGCTCCGGCGAGCACGAAACCGGGGAAGTCGAAGCGCCCCGGATCGCGCTGCGGCTCCTCCCGGAGGAACACCACGGCGAAGAACAGCGCCAAGGCCCCGACGGGGACGTTGATGAAGAAGATCCACCGCCAGTTGGCGTATTGGACGAGCAACCCGCCGAGCACCGGCCCGAGCATGGGCGCAACGGTGATCGGGATGGAGAGCACGGCCCCGGCCTTGGCGCGCTCGTTGGGCGGGAAGGCCCGGAACAGCATCGCCTGGCCAACGGGCACGAGCATCCCGCCGCCAACGCCCTGCAGCACCCGGGCGCCGACGAGCTGCCACATCTCGGTGGAAACCCCGCACAGCACGGACGCGAGGGTGAAGATGACGACGGCGGACTGGAAGGTCCGCTTGCTGCCGAACCGATCGGCGATCCAGCCGGACGATGGGATGAACACGGCGAGGCTGATCATGTACCCGGTGAGCACCCACTGGAGTGCGGCGGCGTCGACCCGGAACTCCCGCCCCAAGGTGGCCAGCGCGACGTTCAGGATGGTGACGTCGAGGATCTGCATGATCAGCGCCAGTACAAAGGTGATGCCGACCAACCACTTGTACTCAAGCCGCCGCACAAAACCCCCAAGAGATCAAGAAGAGTCGAGAAGGGCCCGAGCCGCCGTCAAGCCCGACCACAAGCCTCGCGCAACCCCCTGACAAAACCCAAAGCCTTTTTATTCCCCAGAACCCCAACCCAACAACGCAACAGCCGCGAAGCGGCACGAACCGCCCAACGGCAAACCCGAGAGGCGCGACACAGCGGACACTGTGAGCAAGGTCGCTGCCCCGGCGCGCCGCTCTGCAGGACGAGACTGGATGGTCGCGAACACAGCGCGCCTCAAAGGGGAAGGAGCAAGCGACAATTTCGCGCAAAATCGCCACCCAGCACGCATGGGGAGCGGCGATTTCGCGCGAAATCGCCACCACGGCACGGCTGGTCAAAACCCAGGCCGGGAACGCGAGAAAGCTGAGAAGCAGTCGAAAAGTGACCCTCGCGCCGTGGGGGTGTGGGGGGCTCGGCCCCCACAGCATGGCGAAGTGTGAAGGTCTGGGGCCAAACCCCGTGAAATCGCCACCACGGCACGGCTGGTCAAAACCCAGGCCGGGAACGCGAGAAAGCTGAGAAGCAGTCGAAAAGTGACCCTCGTGCCGTGGGGGGTGTGGGGGGCTCGGCCCCCACAGCGAAGGCGAAGAGTAAGGGTCTAGGTGGGCCGAAGGCCCACTAGACACAAAGTGTCCAACTCGGAGCGGGCGACGGGAATCGAACCCGCGTAGCCAGTTTGGAAGACTGGGGCTCTACCATTGAGCTACGCCCGCGTGCTACTTCCGCCCGGCCCTCGCGGGCTTAGGCGACCTTGCTGTGTCACAGCTTAGCGGGTCGCGATAAGCTGTCCGCAACGCACCCGGGGTTCCCGGGTGCTCCGCACGTCGGACGGGGTGTGGCGCAGTTTGGTAGCGCACTCGCTTTGGGTGCGAGGGGTCGTGGGTTCAAATCCCGCCACCCCGACGTCGCGGCCGGCCGCTCGCCATCGGTGAGTGGCCGGTTTTCTTTTTGCCGGTCGGCGTGTTCGGCGTGGTGATGTGCGTCGCAGCAGCCGGCTGCGGATGGTAACGGTCTGTGGGGGGCGGCCGATCTTCCCTTCGTGCGCGATTGGAGTCTGTCCGGTTTCCGGGTCCAGCTGCCGACCTTGGTGGTGTGCGCGGTGTTGGGCGCCGCGGTGGCTTTCCTGGTCGTCGTTTCGCTGTGCGTGCCGGGTCCGCCGGTTTCGCCTGCTTCGGCGCCGCCGGAGGGCATCGTGACCGCGGTGACGCCTACTCAGTTGGGTTCGGCGGTTGGGGCGCTGGTCGGCGGTTGATGGTTTCGACGGCGCAGGCGGTGGGGCGGATCGCCTTCTTGCCGCAGCTGTTGGGCCGGGGCGGGTCGAGTTCGCGTTCCCGGACCACGACCTGCCAGCTCCGGCCGTCCTGGTGGTCGATCAGCACCTGGTGGGCTTCTTCGCTGGTGACGCGCAGGGCGTCGGCGAGGTATTCGCCGAGGCGCTCCCGGAGGGCGAGTTCGGCGGCTTGTCCGGCGCGGCTCCACGTGGATCGGCCTCGGCAGTGGTCGAGGACGACCTTCCCGGCCGCGGCTGAGGACAGCACCGCGTCGGCGGTTTGCGCGTTCAGCCGCCCGTAGGTGTACCCGCTGGGCAGCACGACCGCGGCGGGCGCGAAGCGGTGCCCGCCGGTGTGCGAGGACTCCCAGACCGTGCCGTCGTGCCGCCCGGCGAGTTCGGTGATCAGTTCGCGGCCGAGGAGGGCGCAGCACCGGTCGCGGCGGCCGTTGGTGCACACCAGCAGCAGCGGCTCGGTGGCAGGCTGCCCCCAGCCGTCGTGGTGGCCGGCCGCGATCCGGGCGAAGTCGAGTTCGAGGAGTTCGGCGGGGTCCGTGGTGGTCGCAGTCCGCAGCCAGCCGGTGCCGGGGGCGGTGTGCGCGAGGAACACCCGCCGCGGCTGGTCACCGGCGGTGTCCGCGTGCCGCCCGGGGTGCCGGATGAGCTGGATCCGCACCCGGTGCTGGCCGGCCCGCGCGGACAGCGCCCGCCCGAGCTCGGGGTCCAGGTGGCTCTGGGTCAGCGCGTTGTGGCCCCAGGGGCCGCGCTGTTCCAGGCACAGCCAGCTGTCGGCCACCGCTGCGGTGCCGGGCATCGGCTCGGCGAGCGTTTCGGACAGTGCGGCGCAGGTAGCGGCGTCGGCTGCGGTGTGGTGCACGTTTCCACTCAAACACGGATGACGGTTCGGCGGAGCATCCGGGCTTAGGTGAGGCTTGCCAAACGCGGGTAGTTGCAACCCCGGGCCGTGTGCCCCGGCGGGAAGCAATAGACTCGGAGGTCAGCCCGGCATCGTTGGACGTGGTGGTATGCCGCGCCCGTTGGCAGCGCCGGGAATCAAGCACGTTCGCACTAGGAGACCACGTGAAGAGCACCGTCGAGCACCTGAGCCCGACGCGCGTCCGGATCAACGTCGAGGTGCCGTTCGACGAGCTCAAGCCGAACTTCGACCGCGCGTACAAGGCACTCGCCCAGCAGGTCCGCATCCCCGGCTTCCGGCCGGGCAAGGTCCCGGCGCGGGTGCTGGAGAGCCGCATCGGTCGGGGCCCCGTGCTCGACGAGGTCGTCAACGAAGCGGTCCCGGCCAAGTACCTGGAGGCGGTCAACAGCAGCGAGGTGCGCACCCTCGGTACCCCGGACATCGAGGTGACCAAGATCGAGGACGGCGCGGAGATCGCGTTCACCGCGGAGGTCGACGTCCGTCCCGAGATCACCGTGCCCGCCTTCGGTGAGCTGTCGGTCAGCGTGGACGACGTCGTGGTCACCGAGGACGAGGTGACCGAGCAGCTCGACTCGCTGCGCGCCCGCTTCGGCACCCTCACCGGGGTGGAGCGCTCCGCGCAGGAGGGCGACTTCGTCAGCATCGACCTGTCGGCCACCGTCGACGGCGAGGACGTCGAGGACGCCAAGACCAGCGGCCTGTCCTACGAGATCGGCTCCGGCCAGCTCATCGAGGGCATCGACGACGCGCTGATCGGCGCGAGCGAGGGCGACACCAAGACGTTCACCACCAAGCTGGTGGCCGGTGAGTACGCCGGCAAGGACGCCGAGGTTTCGGTCACGCTCAACTCCGTCAAGGAGCGCCAGCTGCCCGAGGCCGATGACGAGTTCGCCCTGCTGGCCAGCGAGTTCGACACCGTCGAGGAGCTCGTCGCCGACCTGCGGGAGCGGCTGGGCCGGGTCAAGAAGATGCAGCAGGGCATGGAGGCCCGGGACAACGTCCTGGACGCGCTGCTGGAGACCGTCGAGGTGCCGCTGCCGGAGAAGATCGTCGAGTCGGAGATCGAGGCGCGCCAGCACGACGCGTTGCACCCGTTCGACCACGACGAGGCGCGCTTCGAAGAGTGGCTTGAGCAGCAGGAGAAGACCCGCGAGGAGTTTGATGCCGAGACTCGCGCCGAGGCGGAGAAGGCGGTCAAGACTCAGCTGGTGCTGGACACCATCGCCGACGCCGAGGACGTGTCCGTCTCCGACGACGAGCTCACCCAGCGGATCATCTACCAAGCCCAGCGCTTCGGCATGAGCCCGGACCAGTTCGTTCAGCAGGCCCAGCAGTCGGGCCAGCTCGGCGCCATGTACGCCGACGTGCGCCGCAGCAAGGCGCTGTTCTCGGTCGTGCGCCAGGCCACCGTCACCGACGAGGCCGGCAACGAGCTGGACCTCGACGAGCTGTTCGGCCCGCAGGAGTCCGAGCAGGCCGAGCCGGCCGAGGCCGCGAAGGCGGAGTGACCCGCCTCTCGACCGGACAATTGAATAGCATGCTCTAAGCGAACGTGGGCGGTACTAGGAAGCTGGTGCCGTCCACGTTCGTTAGGGTCGGTTGTAGCGGATCACCCGAGAGGGAAGCAGGACATCGCCGGGGCGCGGTCCACTGTGGAAGTGGGCGGAGTGGCCGAAGTGGCCCCGGTGGACAACGGCCCATTGTGGGAGAAGGCAGGGAGACGTGACGCAGCACCTGACTGTTCCGGCGTCCGACACGCAGTCGCCGTCCATGCGGACGGGGACGAACGGGCTCTCGCTCAACGACTCGGTTTACGAGCGGCTGCTGCGGGAGCGCATCATCGTCCTCGGCTCCCAGGTCGAGGACTCGATCTCGAACCAGATTTGCTCGCAGCTGCTGCTGCTGGCGGCGGAGGACCCGGACCGCGAAATTTCGCTCTACATCAACTCGCCGGGTGGCTCGGTGACGGCGGGCATGGCGATCTACGACACCATGCAGCTGATCAAGCCGGACGTGGCCACCGTGGCAATGGGCATGGCCGCCTCGATGGGACAGTTCCTGCTGTCCGCGGGCGCCCAGGGCAAGCGGTTTGCGCTGCCGCACGCGCGGATCATGATGCACCAGCCGTCGGCCGGTCTCGGCGGTACGGCTTCGGACATCGAGATCCAGGCCAAGATGTTCTCCAGGCACAAGAAGGAGATGGCCGAGCTGATCGCGGCGCAGACCGGTCAGACGGTGGAGAAGATCACTCAGGACTCGGACCGCGACCGGTGGTTCACCGCGGAGGAGGCCCGCGAGTACGGGTTCGTGGACCACGTGGCGAGTGCCGCGAACCTTCCGAGCAGCTGATCATCCCGCCCGGACCTAGCAACGAGGAGTCACCTGTCGTGAACCCTTATCAGTCTCTGCAGTCCCGGTACGTGCTGCCTTCGTTCGTCGAGCGCACCGCGTACGGGGTCAAGGAGTCGAACCCTTACAACAAGCTGTTCGAGGAACGCATCATCTTCCTCGGCGTCCAGGTCGACGACGCGTCCGCCAACGACGTGATGGCGCAGTTGCTGTTCCTGGAGTCCGACGACCCGGACCGCGAGATCCAGATGTACATCAACTCGCCCGGTGGATCGTTCACCGCGCTGATGGCCATCTACGACACCATCCAGTACGTCCGGCCGGACGTGCGCACCATCTGCCTCGGGCAGGCGGCCTCGGCCGCGGCGGTGCTGCTGGCCGCCGGCACCAAGGGCAAGCGGATGGCGCTGCCGAACTCGCGGATCCTGATCCACCAGCCGTCGGTCGAGGGCATCTACGGCCAGGTTTCCGACCTGGAGATCCAGGCCGCCGAGGTGCAGCGGATGCGCGAATTGCTGGAGACCACGTTGGCGAAGCACACCAACCGGTCTCAGGAGCAGGTCCGCGACGACATCGACCGGGACAAGATCCTCACGGCCGAGCAGGCCGCCGAGTACGGCATCATCGACGAGGTCCTGCCCTACCGGAAGCTGTCGGCGCAGAAGTCCTGATTCAGAAGAATGCACGGCTCGTCCTGAGCAGCGGTGCGAGTAGCGGAACCTCAGAGGCTTTCTCGACTCCGGGATCCCCGACTCGTGTATGACCCAACACGCCACGTCGGGGCTGTCCTCGCGAGAAGGCCTCTGAGAACCCGCGGCGGTGCCGGTTGCGAGGGTGGGCCAAGCGGCTGCGCCGCTTGCGGCGGCTTCCGCGCACGCGGCGTCAAGCGTCGCGATGCCGGTTGCGGGATGAAGCAACCGCCCGATACCGCAGTGCGCGGTCGCGCACCTGGTAGAAGTGGGCGGACGGCCGGATAGTGGCGGACTCGCCACGCCCGTCCGTTGTCCACGACACGCCGAACGCGGTGCTGGTCACACCACGCTCGGCCATGGCGGACACTGTGAGTCTCCCCGAACACGGGGAACGACAGGTACCGTCGGAGGCACATACGGTCAGGCGCGCTACTGGACGGCGCGCCGGAGGGGACGGGGTCAGCGGTCATGGCACGTATCGGTGACGGCGGCGACCTGCTGAAGTGCTCCTTCTGCGGGAAGAGCCAGAAGCAGGTGAAGAAACTCATCGCCGGCCCCGGCGTGTACATCTGCGATGAGTGCATCGATCTCTGCAACGAGATCATCGAGGAGGAACTGGCCGAGGCGGGCGAGGTCAAGCTCGACGAGCTGCCGAAGCCGGCCGAGATCCACGAGTTCCTCGACCAGTACGTCATCGGGCAGGACCCGGCGAAGCGGAACCTGGCGGTTGCGGTCTACAACCACTACAAGCGCATCCAGGCCGGTGAGCGCCGGGAGAGCCGCGGTGAAGAGGCCGTCGAACTGGCCAAGTCGAACATCCTGATGCTCGGGCCCACCGGCTGCGGCAAGACCTACCTGGCCCAGACGCTGGCCAAGATGCTCAACGTCCCGTTCGCGATCGCCGACGCCACCGCACTCACTGAGGCCGGTTACGTGGGCGAGGACGTGGAGAACATCCTGCTCAAGCTGATCCAGGCGGCCGACTACGACGTGAAGCGGGCCGAGACCGGGATCATCTACATCGACGAGGTCGACAAGATCGCGCGCAAGAGCGAGAACCCGTCGATCACCCGCGACGTCTCCGGCGAGGGCGTTCAGCAGGCTCTGCTGAAGATCCTGGAAGGCACCACCGCGAGCGTGCCGCCGCAGGGCGGTCGCAAGCACCCGCACCAGGAGTTCATCCAGATCGACACCACGAACGTGCTGTTCATCGTGGCGGGCGCGTTCGCCGGGCTGGAGAAGATCGTCGAGGACAGGGTCGGCAAGCACAGCGTCGGGTTCGGCGCGGAGCTGCGGTCGAAGAACCAGATCGACACCACCGACCACTTCGTCGATGTGATGCCCGAGGACCTGATCAAGTTCGGCTTGATCCCCGAGTTCATCGGCCGGCTGCCTACGGTCGCCAGCGTCACCAACCTGGACAAGCCGTCGCTGGTGCAGATCCTCACCGAGCCGCGCAACGCGCTGGTGAAGCAGTACAAGCGGTTGTTCGAGATGGACAACGTGGAGCTGGAGTTCACCAAGACCGCGCTGGAGGCCATCGCCGACCAGGCGATCCTGCGGGGCACGGGTGCCCGCGGGCTGCGCGCGATCCTGGAAGAGGTCCTGCTGCCGGTGATGTACGACATCCCGAGCCGTTCGGACGTGGCCAAGGTCGTGATCACAGAGCAGACGGTGCGCGAGAACGTCAACCCGACGATCGTCGCCCGCCAGGCCACTCGTCGCGAGCGCCGCGAGAAGTCCGCCTGAGGCCAGCTGGGTCGGTGTCGCAGCAGTCGTGCGGTGATGTCCCCTGCGCGGGCCTTCGCGTCGCGAGCGCGTTCAGCGGTTGACGAGTCGTTGCGAAGGGTGCCGAGGGCGGTGCCCTTCGGGCTGCTCCTCGGGTGGGCGCCGCCCGTGGTCTTGAATATGACCGGATCGGTGGGTACCGGTCGCGGCCTGCGGATCCATCGGGGTTAGATGATCATTGGGTGCGACCAGACCAACGTTTCTCCGGGAGCGGTGCCATGAGCGAGATGCATGTCCTGCTGGTTCACGGAATGACCGGTTCCGGCCCTTGGCATTGGCAGCAGTGGCTCGCCGGGCAGCTCCGGGAGCAGGGCGTCCAGGTGGACCTGCCGGCCCTGCCCGACCCCGACCGGCCGATGCTCGAGAACTGGCTGCCGGTGCTTCGGGAGCGGCTGGAGGCCGTGCCGCCGGAAGCCGAACTGGTCGTCGCGGCCCATTCCTGCGGGGTGGCGCTGTGGCTGCACCACGCGGCGACGATCGCCGGGCGGTCCCGGCGCGCGGACCAGGTCCTGCTCGTGTCCCCGCCGGCCCGGGACTGGCAGCACCCGGGCGCCCAGGGCATCACGCCCTACCCGGCGGACGCCTCGGCGCTGCGCCGGGCCGCCGGGATCACCCGCCTCGTGGTGGGCACCGGCGACCCCTACCTGTCGATGTACCAGGCGCACGCGTTGGCCGAGGACCTGCAGGTCGAGGTGGACGTGATCCTCGACGGCGGGCATCTCAACACCGACGCCGGCTACGGTCCGTGGCCAGCGGTGCTGCGCTGGTCCCTGTACGGCACGGTCCCGCTCAACGACCGCTTCGACACGGACACCTACACCGCGGGCCCGTCCCAGGAACGCCTACGCCTGGTCTGAGTCCTTCACCTGTCGCTTGAGCGGGCGAGCTGGGTGCCGACGAAATCGACGAGCTCCGGCAGCGCCTTGCGGTAGTAGCGGCTGCTGTGGCCGCCCGGGGTGGTCGAGGCGTACTCGGGCTGGGCGGCGCGGATGAAGCGGCGGGTGCCGTCGATGAAGCGGTCCTCGGTGCCGCACCACACGCCCAGCGGGACGTCGCCGAGCGCGCCGATGTGGCGGAGCGGGTCCATCTCCGCCCACTCCGCCTCGTTTGCGAAGGCCCGCCGCTTGCTCATCTCCTGCCAGCTGGTGATCAGCGCCGGGGAGACCACGGCGGCGGCCGACAGGGGGTTGCCCTGCTCGCGGCGGCGGCGGGCGTAGAGCAGCGCGCCGAAGCCGCCCATCGAGATGCCGGCGGCCGCGAACGGTCGGCCGCCTTCGCCGCCGAGGCCGCGTTCTGCCAGCCAGCGCGGCACTTCGTCGAGCAACATCGACATCGGATCATCGCCGGGCCACCGGTGCCAGTAGCTGTTCCCGCCGCCGTCCACTGCGAGGAACGCGAACGGCGGGATGCGGCCGGCCGCGACCGAGTCGGACAGCCAGTTCGGCAGCCCGCCCGCCGACTTGCGCGCGTCGCCGAACCGGCCGTGCAGCATCAGGCAGACCGGAAGTCCGTCGCGCGCAACGCCTTTCGGGTACATCGTGACGAGATGGACGGGGCAGTTGCGGGCCTGCGAGTACACCTGCTCCACGGACACGTCCGACGCCTCGGCCAGCGGCACCGCCGCGCGCGAGTCGAGGTCGGCGCTCAGCCCGACGCCCAACGCGCCGAGCCCGGCAACACCGGCGGCGAGGACGCTGCGCCGACTCAGCATGCGGCCGCGCGAATCACCGTCGCCCATGCACCCTCCCGGTTGACCGTTCGCTCTCATCGTGCCAACGGCATGTGCCGCCACCAACCGGATGGGGCGCAATCAGGCGATGTCCTTCGTCACGATGCGCTCGGCTCCGGTGTAGACGTTCATGGACCGGCCGCGGAGGAACCCGATCAACGTCATGCCCTGCTCCGCCGCGAGGTCCGCGGCCAGCGACGATGGCGCGGACACCGCAGCGAGCGCGGGCACCCCGGCCATCGCGGCCTTCTGCACGAGCTCGAACGAAGCCCGGCCGGACACCAGCAGCACGCACCCGGTCAACGGCACCCGGTCCGCCAGCAGGGCCCAACCCAGGACCTTGTCGACCGCGTTGTGCCTGCCGACGTCCTCGCGCACCACGAGCACCTCGCCGTCGGACTCGAACAGGCCTGCCGCGTGCAGCCCGCCGGTGGTGTCGAAGACGCGCTGGGCGGCCCGCAACCGGCCGGGGAGCTCGATGAGGGTGGTGGGTTCCAGCGTCAGCGGGTCGTCGGCGGGGGAGTGGCGGGTGCTCAGCCGGACCGAGTCCAGCGCGGCCTTGCCGCACACCCCGCAGGACGAGGTGGTGTAGAAGTTGCGCGTCACCGATGCGTCCGGCGGCTGCACGCCGGGCGCGAGCAGGATGTCGAGCACGTTGTAGGTGTTGCGGCCGTCCGGCCCGGGGCTGTCGCAGTAGCGGGCCGTGGACAGCTGGTCCTTGTCGTGGATGACGCCCTCGGTCAGCAGGAACCCGTGCGCGAGCTCGATGTCGTGGCCGGGCGTGCGCATGGTGACCGAAAGCGGGGCGCCGTTGACCCGGATCTCCAGCGGCTCCTCGGCGGCCAGGGTGTCCGGCCTGGTCCGGGCGCCGTCGGCAGCGATCTTCAGCACCGGTCGTCGCATGGTTACGCGTCCCATCGGGCCCTCCCTGCCAGGCTGCGTCGGCGAAACGCGCTTCATTCGGATGGCTTGTACACAGTATGCTCAGCCGCGCTGTGATCAACGCCGCGCCGGGGAGGTCCCATGGTCGCAGACCTGCTCGCTCCCACTCGAATCGTCGCACCCACTGGCTGGAACCGGTGGCTGGTTCCGCCCGCCGCCCTCGCGGTGCACCTGTCCATCGGGCAGGTCTACGCCTGGAGCGTCTTCAAGCCGCCGCTGGAAGGAGCCCTCGGCCTGTCCGGGACGCTTAGCGCGCTCCCGTTCCAGCTGGGCATCGTGATGCTCGGGCTGTCCGCCGCGCTGGGTGGGACGCTGGTGGAACGCCGTGGCCCGAGGTGGGCCATGGCGGTGTCCGCCACCTGCTTCTCGCTGGGATTCCTGCTGTCCTCGCTCGGGGTTTCGCTCGGCCAGTACTGGCTGGTGGTGCTTGGGTACGGATTCGTCGGCGGGATCGGGCTCGGCATCGGCTACATCTCGCCGGTATCGACGCTGATCAAGTGGTTCCCGGACCGGCCGGGCATGGCGACCGGCATCGCCATCATGGGCTTCGGCGGCGGCGCGCTGATCGCCTCGCCGTGGTCGGCCCAGATGCTGGAGGCCTTCGGCACCGGTCGGTCCGGGATCGCGCTGACCTTCCTGGTGCACGGGCTGGTCTACGGGGTGTTCATGTCGCTGGGCGTGGCGCTGGTGCGGGTGCCGCCGCCGGACTGGCGCCCTGCGGCGGCGCCGAAGCAGGTGGCCCGCCCGCTGATCACCACGGCGAACGTGGCGGCCCGCAACGCGGTGCGCACGCCGCAGTTCTGGCTGCTGTGGGTTGTCCTGTGCTGCAACGTCACGGCCGGGATCGGCATCCTGGAGAAGGCCTCGCCGATGATCGTCAGCTTCTTCGCGGAGAGCTCGACACCGGTTGCGACCGGCGCCGCGGCCGGGTTCGTCGCGCTGCTTTCGCTGACCAACATGGCCGGACGCTTCATCTGGTCGTCCACATCGGACACCCTCGGGCGCAAGAACATCTACCGGCTCTACCTCGGCGGCGGGGTGCTGCTGTACCTGGGCATCATGCTGTTCGGGGCGACCGGGGTCCCAGTCTTCGTGCTGTTCGCGATGCTGATCCTTTCGTTCTACGGCGGCGGTTTCGCGACGATCCCCGCCTACCTGAAGGACCTGTTCGGCAGCTACGAGGTGGGCGCGATCCACGGTCGGCTGCTCACCGCGTGGTCGGTGGCCGGCGTGTTGGGGCCGCTGATCGTCAACGCGATCGCCGATGTCCGCAAGGCGGCCGGTGCCACCGGGCCGGACCTGTACACGACGTCGCTGTACATCATGATCGGCCTGCTTGTCGTCGGGTTCGTGGCCAACGAACTGGTGCGGCCGGTCAACCCCAGGTTCCATGAACCGGCCACGGGAGGTGCGCGATGAACCGCCGGGGACTGCTCCTCTTCGCGTGGGCGTGGGTCGGAGTGCCCTTCGCCTACGGCGTGTACGAACTCGTCCAGAAGGTCACCCAGCTCTTCACCGGCTGACTCCGGGGGCCGGACCACTCGTTCGGGGATGTCTTTTTGAAGCGAACGGACTGTTCGTGCCGATAGAAGAGGCGAGCAGTCCGTTCGCTTCAACCCGCTATCCCGCGAGGCAGCGGCGGACGTGCTCGGGGAGGACCGCGGCCTTGCGGGTGAGGGTGTCGACGAAGGCTGCTGTGAGCGGGTCCGGGCTGCTGCGCGTATAGGCGGTCAGGGTTCGGTGCACGGGCGGGTCGGGGCGCAGCAGCTTTCCGTCGAAGCGGCGCGGGATGATGTTCGCCGGAACCAGCGCGGGGCCCAGCCCGGCGGCGGCGAGCATCGGGGCCGCCGCGGTCTGCTCGGTGCGGATTGCGGCCTTCGCCTGGAATCCGGCCCCGGCGCACGCCTGTTCCAGCACGTCGGCAAGGCCGTTCGCTGGGCCGTAGTGCACCCAGCCCTGATCGGCCAGCTTTGCGAGGTCGATGCGCGTCGCGCCCTCGCCGGCCGCCGGATCATCCGGCGGCAGCACGACGACAAACTCCTCCACACCCAGGGTGTGGACCGGACCGTCCCAATCGGATGGTGGCGGCCCCACCGCCAGATCGGCCTGCCCGGCGGTCATCGCCGCCCGGAGCTCGTCGGTGTGCCGGTGCTCGAAGAGTCTGATGTGGACACCGCTGTGCGCTCGGCGCCACGCGCGCAGCACCGGCGGCAGCACGCCGAGGCTGAGCGAATACACCGTGGCGAGCCGCAACTCGCCGCTTTCCAGCCCGGACACCTGGCGGGCGGCCAGCCGCGCCCGTTCGGCGTCGGCCAGCGCCGCGCGGGCGTGCGGCAGCATCGCGCGGCCCATCGGGGTGAGCCGGATCGCGCGCGGCAGGCGTTCCAGCAGCGGGCCGCCGACCTCCCGCTCCAGCGCTCGCACCTGGTGCGACAGCGCGGGCTGGGTGACGTGCAGGAGTTCCGCGGCGCGGGTGAACGAGCCCTCTGCCACCACCGTGACCAGGTACTCGAACTGTCGCAGCGTTGGCATGAACAGAACTTATCACTAATAGAAAGTACAAGCCTTGGACTTATCGGTCGGGCGCGACGATTGTTGTCGGCATGGAGCACAACACGAAGGTCGCCCTGGTCGTGGGGGCGAACGGGGTCATCGGCCGCAACCTCGTCGAGCACCTGGCCACGCTGCCCGACTGGGAGGTCGTCGGGCTTTCCCGGCGCGGCGGCGAGAACAACGGCCGGGTCCGGTACGTGGCCGTCGACCTGCTCGATCCGCAGGACACCCGGGGGAAGCTGCGCGACCTGACCGGCGTCACGCACGTCTTCTACGCCGCCTACCAGGACCGCCCGACCTGGGCGGAACTCGTCCCGCCGAACATGGCGATGCTGACCAACGTCGTCGACGCGATCGAGGCCGCCGCGCCCGGCCTGCGGCACATCAGCCTCATGCAGGGTTACAAGGTCTACGGCGCGCACCTCGGCCCGTTCAAGACTCCTGCCCGCGAGAACGACGCCCGGCCGATGCCGCCCGAGTTCATGGCCTCCCAGCAACAGTTCCTGGAGCAGCGCCAGGTGGGCAAGGCCTGGACCTGGACGGCGCTGCGCCCGTCGGTAGTGGCCGGTTTCGCCCTCGGCAACCCGATGAACCTGGCGATGGTGATCGCGGTCTACGCGGCCATCTCGAAGGAACTCGGCCTGCCGCTGCGGTTCCCGGGCAAGCCCGGCGCCTACGACTCGCTGCTGGAGATGACCGACGCCGGGCTGCTGGCGAAGGCGACGGTGTGGGCCGCCACCTCGGAGCGGGCCGATAACCAGGCCTTCAACATCAACAACGGCGACCTGTTCCGCTGGCGCGAGCTGTGGCCGAAGATCGCCGCGCACTTCGGGCTGGACGTCGCGGACCCGCTGCCGATGTCGCTGCTGGACGTGATGGCCGACAAGGCGCCGCTGTGGCAGGAGATGGTCGCCAAGCACGACCTGAAGCCGCACACTTTCCAGGAGGTGTCGTCCTGGCAGTTCGGCGATTTCGTCTTCTCCTGGGACTACGACATGTTCGCCGACGGCTCGAAGGCCCGCCGGTTCGGGTTCCACGAGTTCGTCGACACCGAGGCGATGTTCCTGGAGATCTTCGACGACCTGCGCGAGCGCCGGGTCATTCCGTGAAGGGTTCTGATGGATCTGCAGCTGACCGGCAGGGTGTTCGTGGTGACCGGCGCATCCGCGGGGATCGGTGCGGCGACGGTCCGCCTGCTGGCCGCCGAAGGCGCGAAAGTCGTTGGTGTGGCGCGAAAACCGCACGGGATCTGCGAACTCGGCAGCGGGATCAGCGCGGTGGCGGCGGACATCACCGACCCGAACGTCGCCGAGCGGGTCGTCGAAACCGCGCTGACGCGGCACGGCCGCCTGGACGGACTGGTGAACAACGTGGGCGGCGTGGCAGTCGCGCACCGGATTCCTGGACGTCGCCGACGAGCAGTGGAAGCAGACCTTCGAGCTCAACCTCCACTCGGCGATCCGTATGACCCGAGCGGCCCTGCCCGCCCTGCTCGACCGGGGCGAGGGCGGCCTCGTGCACGTGACCAGCGAAGCGGCGCGCTTCCCGGACGCGCCATTGGTCGACTACGCGGCTCGAAGACCGCGATGCTGTCGGTCTCCAAGGTGCTGGCGGCCGAGTCCGGGCCGAAGGGCGTGCGGTCCAACGTCATCGCGCCCGGGCCCACCCGAACCTGGTTGTGGCGCGCCGGGAGGCTTCGCGGCGCAGCTGGCGGACCAGTTCGGGCTGCCGGTGGAAGAAGCGGTCGACCACTTTGTCCGGGACGTGCGGCGCCTGCCCAGCGGCCGCCCCGGCACCCCCGACGACGTTGCGAGGGTGATCGCATACCTCCTGTCGCCGCTGGCGACCCAGGTCACCGGGGGCGGAATCGTCGGTCGACGGAGAGGAGCCCTGCGCCAGCTGTAGACCGCGGGCGTCGGTCGGTTTGGGTGGACCGTTTCAGCCCGATCAGCTCCCGCGGGGGTGGGTGGTGGCGCTAACGTCGGTCGCGCACCCCGCACAGTGAGGAATGTGATGGCCACCAGCACCCCGCCCGATCGGCAGAACCTGGGCTTCGTGGAAGCGCCGGAGCTGATCACCGAACCGGTCACCAAGTTCGGCGGCCAGCCGGTTTGGCTGGCTGAACCGACCTGGCCGCTGTCGGCGAGCACCGGCCGGCCGATGCGGTTCATCGGCCAGATCCGCCTGCCGGGCGAGGAGGTCCGGCTCGGCTACCTGTTCATGACCGAGGACGATCCCGGCGAATTCGTCGACGGCACCTACGACCCGGCCGGCGGCGAGAACGCCTTCTTCGCCCAGCCCGGCGAACCGGCGGACTTCTACCAGGTGGCCAGCATCCGCCGCGGCCCCACGTTCGGCCCGGACCACCGAGCGGAACTCACCCCGCACGACCCCGACGCCGCCACCGACGACGAAAACGACCTGCTGCGCAGCCGCCTCTGGGGCGAACCGGGCTGGCTGCAGGGCGAGGAGTGGCCGGACGAACCCGGCACCTGGCGCTTCGTGGCGCAGTTGGACAGCGCGGACGAACCGTTCGACATGAACCTGGGCGACGCGGGTGTCGCCTACGCCTTCCTCGACGAGAAAACCGGCCAAGGCCGCTTCCTCTGGCAATGCTGCTAGCGCGTCTCACCGGCGTACTGAAAGCGGCACCGGCAGGTGCTTCCACAGTGACCGTTCTCGTCCTGGCGAGGTGGCTGGATCCGTCGTGGAGCCCGACGCAGATGATCATGCGACAACTACTCACGGCCGATTACCTTGAGTTTTAACCTTTGGGCTGGGTGCCGGGGGTCCAGTTGATCACGAGTGCAGCCCTTGGTTGATCATTGCTCTTGAGAGAGAAGCAAGATCGATCCAAGGGCTGCGATGGCTCGTGTGCATGATCCCGGTCGCGGAGTGGCATTCGGGGGTTGGTGGGGTTCCGGAATTACGACATAACACACTGTCCCGTGGCGGGGGATTGGTCGTGTTTCAACTGATCGCTGTTGGCGACAGCGGTCGGCACCAGCGACAGGTCAGGCCCGTTCCAGGCGGATGATGACGGCCTTGGAGACCGGGGTGTTGGACTTCTCCGCCACCGAGTTCAGCGGGACCAGGGGGTTGGCCTCCGGGTAGTAGGCCGCCGCGCAACCCTTGGCCGTCGAGTAAGCGACGATCCGGAAGCGGTCCGCCCGGCGCTCTTCGAGCGAGCCGTCCGCCGCCGTCCACTCCGAGATCAGGTTCACCAGATCTCCCGCCGCGAAGCCGAGTTCCGCGATGTCCTCGGGGTTGACCAGCACCACGCGGCGGCCGTCCTCGACGCCGCGGTAGCGGTCCGACAGGCCGTAGATCGTGGTGTTGTACTGGTCGTGGCTGCGCAGCGTCTGCAGCAGCAGGCGCCCGGCGGGCACCCGGATCGGCTCCGGGACGTTCACCGTGAAGTTCGCCTTGCCCGTCGCAGTCGGGAAGGTGCGGCTGTCGCGCGGCGGGTGCGGCAGCACGAAACCGTCCGGTTCGCGGACCCGGCGGTTGTAGTCCGCGCAGCCGGGCACCACCTGCGCGATGTGGTCGCGGATCACGTCGTAGTCGCGCTCGAAGGACTCCCAGCGCACTGGATGGTCCGGGCCGAGTAGCTCGCGGGCCAGCCGGCAGATGATCCCGACCTCCGAGAGCAGGTGCTCGGACGCCGGGGCGAGCCGCCCACGCGAGGCGTGCACCACCGACATCGAGTCCTCGACCGTCACGAACTGCTCCCCGCCGTCCTGCACGTCGCGTTCCGTGCGGCCGAGCGCGGGCAGGATCAGCGCGGTCCGGCCCGGGGTCGCGTGCGAGCGGTTGAGCTTCGTGGACACCTGGACCGTCAGCTCGCAGCCGCGCAGCGCCTGCGCGGTGGCGTCGGTGTCCGGCGTCGCGGACACGAAGTTCCCGCCCATCCCCAGGAACGCCTTGACCCGGCCGGACTGCATGGCCCGGATGGTGTCCACTGTGTCCAGACCGTGGTGGCGCGGCACCGGCACCCCGAACTCGCGCTCCAGGGCGTCCAGGAACTTCTCCGGCATCTTCTCCCAGATGCCCATCGTCCGGTCGCCTTGCACGTTCGAGTGGCCGCGGACCGGGCAGACTCCGGCGCCGGGCTTGCCGATCATCCCGCGCAGCAGCAGTAGGTTGACCACCTCGCGGATGGTTGCGACGCCCTGCTTGTGCTGGGTCAGCCCCATCGCCCAGCACGCCACCGTGCGCTGCGACGAGATCAGCATCTCCGCGATCCGCTCGATCTGCCCGCGGGCCAGCCCGGTGGCCTCGGCGGTGGCCGCCCAGTCGACGTCGGTGGCCTGGGCGGCGAACTCGGCGAAGCCGTGCGTGTGGGTGTCGATGAAGTCCTGGTCCACCGCCCCCGCCTTGATCACCAGCGCGTTGAGGGCCTTGAACAGCGCCAGGTCGCCGCCGATGCGGATCTGTGCGAACTCGTCGGCCAGTTGGGTGCCGTCGCCGATCACGCCGCGCACGTTCTGCGGGTTCTTGAACCGCATCAGGCCGGTCTCCGGCAGCGGGTTGACCGCGATGATCCGCCCGCCGCGCCGCTTGACCTTCTCCAGCGACGACAGCATCCGCGGGTGGTTGGTGCCCGGGTTCTGGCCCACCACCAGCACCAGGTCCGCGTGCTCCACATCGGACAGCGACACCGAGCCCTTGCCGATGCCGATGGTCTCGGTCAACGCCGACCCCGACGACTCGTGGCACATGTTCGAGCAGTCCGGCAGGTTGTTCGTGCCGAAGCTGCGCACCAGCAGCTGGTAGAGGAACGCCGCCTCGTTGCTGGTGCGGCCCGAGGTGTAGAACGCGGCATCGTCGGGCGAAGCCAGCCCGCGCAGGTTCGCCGCGATCACCTCGAACGCCTCGCCCCAGCCGATCGGGCGGTAGTGGCTGTCGCCGTCGCGCAGGATCATCGGCTGCGTCAGGCGCCCCTGCTGGCCCAGCCAGTAGTCGGTCTTGCCGGCCAGCTCGGCGACCGGGTGGCGGGCGAAGAACTCCGGCCCGACCCGCCGCGTCGTCGCCTCCTCGGCCACGGCCTTCGCGCCGTTCTCGCAGAATTCCGCGATCTTGCGCTTGTCGCCCTCGGCCTCGCGCGGGTCCGGCCACGCGCAGCCCGGGCAGTCGAAGCCCGCGCGCTGGTTCAGCAGCGGCAACGTCCGGGCGGTCCGGGCCAGGCCCATCTGTTCCCAACTGCGCTGCAGCGAGACCAGCACGCCCTTCACGCCCGCCGCGGCGTGGCCGGGCTGACCGACTCGGAGGGCGTTCTCGTCGATGTCCTGTTCTGGGGCTCCACGCGACATGGCAATAGCGTGCGACACCATTCACAGACCGGCATCGCCGAGGTGTCGGGAGTCACAACGGATGCTGGTCGCGGCGCAGCCTAATGCCCGGAAAACGCGCTGAACAGACACTCGTAGAATCCGGTGCGTGACACAGACCCATGCCGCCCAGCCCCGTGAACTTCCGTCGACCTGGAATCCGGCCGACGTAGAGGCCGAGCTGTACGAGCGCTGGGTAGCTGCCGGGTACTTCGTCGCCGACGCCAACAGCGACAAGCCGCCGTTCTCGATCGTCATCCCGCCGCCGAACGTCACCGGCAGCCTGCACATCGGGCACGCCTTCGAGCACACCCTGATGGACATCCTCACCCGGCGCCGCCGGATGCAGGGCTACGAAGCGCTGTGGCTGCCCGGCATGGACCACGCGAGCATCGCGGTGCAGGCGCTGGTGGAGCGCCAGCTCCGCGAGGAGGGCATCGACCACCGCGACCTGGGCCGCGAAGCGTTCCTGGAACGCGTGTGGCAGTGGAAAGAGAAGCACGGCGGGGCGATCCTGTCCCAGATGCGCCGCCTCGGGGACAGCGTGGACTGGACCCGCGAGCGCTTCACCATGGACGCCGGGCTGTCCCGCGCGGTGCAGACGATCTTCAAGAAGCTCTTCGACGACGGCCTGATCTACCGGGCGGAGCGCCTGGTCAACTGGTCGCCGGAGATGCGCTCGGCGATCAGCGACATCGAGGTGGAGCACAAGGAGGTCGAGGGCGAGCTCGTCTCCATGCGGTACGGCGACGGCGATGACTCGATCGTGGTCGCCACCACCCGGATCGAGACGATGCTCGGCGACACCGCCGTCGCGGTGCACCCCGACGACGAGCGTTACAAGCACCTCGTCGGCACCGAGATCGAGCTCCCGCTGACCGGTCGCAAGATCCCGGTCGTCGCCGACGAGCACGTCGACCCGGAGTTCGGCACCGGTGCCGTCAAGGTCACCCCGGCGCACGACCCGAACGACTTCGAGATCGGCAAGCGGCACGACCTGCCGATGCTGACGATCATGGACGAGCAGGGCCGGATCGCCCACACCAGCACGCAGTTCGACGGCATGGACCGCTTCGAGGCCCGCGTCGCCGTCCGCGAGGCGCTGCGCGAGCAGGGCCGCATCGTCGCGGAGAAGCGCCCGTACCTGCACAGTGTCGGGCACAGCTCGCGGTCGAAGGAGCCGATCGAGCCGCGGCTGTCTCTGCAGTGGTTCGTCAAGGTCGGCCCGCTGGCCAAGGCCGCCGGCGACGCGGTGCGCGATGGCCGGGTCGCGGTGCACCCGCCGGAGATGACCAAGCGCTACTTCGACTGGGTCGACAACCTGCACGACTGGGCCATCTCGCGGCAGCTCTGGTGGGGCCACCGCATCCCGATCTGGTACGGGCCGAACGGCGAGGTCGTCTGCGTCGGACCGGACGAGGAGCCGCCGACCGGCGAGGGCTGGCACCAGGACGAGGACGTGCTGGACACCTGGTTCTCATCGGGCCTGTGGCCGTTCTCCACGATGGGGTGGCCGGCGGACACCACGGACCTGCGGAAGTTCTACCCGACCAGCGTCCTGGTCACGGGCTACGACATCTTGTTCTTCTGGGTCGCCCGGATGATGATGTTCGGCCTCTACGCGATGGGCGATCATGAGCCGTCGAGCGCTGTTCCTTTCCGGGTCATCGCGCTGCACGGCATGGTCCGCGACGCGCACGGCAAGAAGATGTCGAAGTCCGCGGGCAACACCGTCGACCCGCTGGTGTGGATGGACACCTACGGCACCGACGCGCTGCGGTTCACCCTGGCGCGCGGCGCGAACCCCGGCACCGACTCGCCGATCAGCGAGGAGTGGGTGGCGGCGTCTCGCAGCTTCTGCACGAAGCTGTTCAACGCCACCAAGTTCGCGATGATGAACGGCGCGCGGGTGCCGGAGCGGCTGGCCGACCGCGGCGAACTCACCGACGCGGACCGGTGGATCCTGGACCGGGCCGACCAGTTGGTGTCCGATGTGGACGAACTGCTGGAGGACTTCCAGTTCGCCAAGGCCACCGAGGTGCTCTACCACTTCACCTGGGACGAGTTCTGTGACTGGTACCTGGAGCTGTCCAAGGTCCAGCTGGACGCTTCTGGAGCTGGCATGGGCGATAATTCTTCGCCTGCCCATGACCAGCGACCGGGTGCGGGTGTCCCGCAGGACGCTGCCGAGCGGGCGGAGCGCACCCGCGAGGTGCTCGGGTACGTGCTCGACGTGCTGCTGCGACTGCTGCACCCGACCATTCCGTTCATCACCGAGACGCTGTGGACCGCGTTGACCGGCCGCGAGTCCGTGGTGATCGCGGACTGGCCGGAGGTGTCCGGGGCGGCTGCCGACGAGGCGGCCGCGGAGCGGATCGCCGCGGCGCAGAAGCTGATCACCGAGATCCGGCGGTTCCGGTCCGACCAGGGGCTAAAGCCGGGTCAGCGGGTGGCGGCCAAGCTTGGCGGCGTCGTGGAGCAGGGCCTGGCCGACCACGTGCCCGCGGTGCGGGCGTTGGCCCGGGTCACCGAGCCGGCCGACGTGTTCACCTCGTCGGCGTCCATCGAGGTCGGGTTGACCGGCGGCAACGTGTCGGTGGAGCTGGACCTCTCCGGCGCCGTTGACGTGGTCGCCGAACGCAAGCGGCTGGCCAAGGACCTGGCCGCGGCGGAGAAGGAACTCGCGGGCACCGACAAGAAGCTGAACAACCAGGCGTTCCTGGACAAGGCCCCGGCCGACGTGGTGGACAAGATCAAGGCCCGTCGCGAAACGGCGCACGCCGACATCGCCCGCATCAACGCGCGCTTGGCCGCGCTGCCGGAGGCCTGATCGGTCACCGGGCACCGGTTCAGCCCGCTTGCGCCGGTCACGGCTTCCGCCAGTAGCCGCAGAACATACAGCCGGAACCACTGGTCGAAGCCCATGTACCGGAACTTCTCGACGTCCCCGCGGTCCAGGATGACCCGGGCGAAATGCGGCGATATCCGCTCCCGGCGGAATACCCGCAGGGTGGTTGAGCAGTCCGGTGTGCCGGCTTCATCCTTCGCGTCGCCAGGTTGGTGCGTCCACGCTCAACGGTTGCATTAGTTAGCCATGCCTAACCTGAGTGAGGCTCGCGATAGGGCACGCGGCCCTCGGAACGGGGCCGCCGCTCGCCGATCTCGCCCGCCGGGCCGCTCGACCACCGCCGCCGAACGGGTCTTCGACGGCCCGCCCGACGTCGAGACGTAGACTGACCTCGACATTCGTCGTGCCCAGTCGAGAAATCGCAGGGGAGTGAGCACTTGTCCGGCACCGATCCCGCCGCGCTGCAGGAGCTACGCGTGGTGGAGGCCGAGCTCAACGAACGCTGGCCGGAAACCAAGATCGAACCGTCGCTCGACCGGATCAGGGCGCTCACCGAGCTGCTCGCCGACCCGCAGCACAGCTATCCGGTCGTGCACATCGCCGGCACCAACGGCAAGTCGTCGACCTCGCGCATCACGGACGCGCTGCTGAGCGGCCTCGGGCTGCGCACCGGCCGCTACACCAGCCCGCATCTGCAGCTGGCCACCGAGCGCATCAGCATCGACGGCGCGCCGATCAGCCCCGAGGGCTACGTCGAGGCGTACCGGGACGTCGCCCCGTACGTGTCCATCGTGGACTCGCGCAGCGACGTCCGGATGAGCAAGTTCGAGGTGCTCACTGGCATGGCGTTCGCGGCCTTCGCCGATGCCCCGGTGGAAGCCGCGGTGATCGAGGTCGGCCTGGGCGGCAGCTGGGACGCGACCAACGTCGCCGAGGCGAAGATCGCGGTCGTCTGCCCGGTCGCGCTGGACCACGCCGAGTACCTCGGCACCGACCTGGCAGGGATTGCCAAGGAGAAGGCCGGGATCATCAAGCCCGGTTCGATCGCCGTCGTGGCGGCGCAGCCCGCCGAGGCGCAGAAGGTGATCATGGAGCGGGTCGCCGAAGTGGACGCGACCGTGGCCCGTGAAGGCCAGGAGTTCGGGGTGCTGTCCCGGACCGTCGCGGTGGGCGGCCAACTGCTCCGGCTGCAAGGCCTGGGCGGCGTGTACGACGAGATCTTCCTGCCGCTGCACGGCGAACACCAGGCGCGCAACGCCGCGCTCGCGCTAGCGGCCGTCGAGGCGTTCTTCGGTGCCGGTGCGGACCGGCAGCTCGACGTCGAGCGGGTCCGCGAAGCCTTCGCCAGCGTCGTCACCCCGGGACGCCTGGAGCGGGTACGCGCGGCACCGACCGTGCTCATCGACGCGGCCCACAACCCGCACGGCGCTCGCGCCCTCGCCGACGCACTGAGCTCGGAGTTCTCCTTCCGCCGATTGGTCGCCGTGGTCGGCGTGCTCGGCGACAAGGACGCGCGCGGCATCCTCGCCGAACTGGAGCCGGTGGTCGAGGAGATCGTGCTGACCAAGAACTCCTCGCCCCGCGCGATGGATCCCGACGAACTCGCGGGCGTGGCCAAGGACATCTTCGGACCAGACCGGATCGTGGTGGAACCCCGGCTGGACAACGCGGTCGAGACCGCGATCCAGCTGGCCGAGGAGACCGAGGAACCGGGCGAGTCGGTCTCCGGTGGCGGCGTGGTGATCACCGGGTCCGTGGTGACCGCGGGCGAGGCGCGCGCCCTGTTCGGCAAGGAGCCGGCATGAGCGATCCGCAAGATACGGGAGCCGTCGTGACCGATCAGTCGAAACCCGAACCGGAAAAGGGCCTGCCCGAGGCACCGCCCGGCGTGCGCGACCCGTGGAAGGGCCTGCGCGGGATCATGGCGGGCACGCTGGTGCTGGAGTTCATCACGTTCATGCTCGCGCTGCCGGTGGTCGGGAAGCTCGGCGGTGGCGTCTCCAGCATCGGCTTCGTCATCGTCACGGTGCTTTCGGTGCTGATGCTGGCGGCCGCGTTCGTGCAGCGCCGCCCCTGGGGACTCGGCGTCGCGCTCGCGCTGCAGGGCGCGATGATCCTGTGCGCCTTCGTGCACCCGGCGGTCGGGATCATGGGTGCGGTCTTCGCGGTGGTGTGGGGCTACATCCTCTACCTGCGCCGCGACGTCGCCCGCCGCATGCGGGAGGGGCAGCTCTACGACCAGCTCGGCCACCCGCCGGGCTACCCGCCGGAACAGACCGACTGAACGTTGCGCGTCCCGTGAGTACTTTTCGGTGCCACAGCGCCGAAAAGTACTCACGGGCAGCTAGCGGCGGAGCGCTTCGACGAGTGCCGAAGCGGCCGGGTGCCAGGGCCTGGTCAGCGGCCCGGTGAGGACGAGACTGCGGGTGACGCGTTGGCGCAAGGGGACCAGCACGAGCCTGGCGTCGAGCATCGGCTCGGCCAGGCCCGGGACCACCGAGATCCCCACACCGGCGCGGACCATGGCGAACAACGTGCCGACCTCGCGGATGCGGTGGGCGGGTTCGAGCCGGGCCCCGGCCTGGCGGTAGGCGTCGCGGACATGCCGCTCGCAGCCGCCGCAGGACAGCAAGAACGGGGCGTCGTCGAGGTCGCGGAGGTCGATCTCGCGTTGGTCGGCCAGTGGGTGGTCGTGCGGTAGCAGCGCGTGGAAGCGGTCCTCGCCGATCGGCACCCCGTCGCCCGGCGGCGGATCCACGAGCACCGCGAGTTCGACGGTCGCCGAGGCCAGCCAGTCGGCGACCTCGTCGTCCTCGCCTTCGAAGACGCGGATCTTCAGCTGCGGGAACTCGTCCCGCCAGCGCGCCAGCAACTCGGGCAGCAGCCCCTGGCAGACGGTCGGCGGCGCGGCCAGCCGGAGCGGGCCGGTCGGACGCCCGTCCCGATGCTCCGCGAGCACGCGGATGGCGTCGGTCGCGGCGACGGCGGTCCGGGCGTGTTCGAGGATGGTTTCGCCGAACGCCGTCGGCCGGGGTTTCCCCTGGCGCACCAGTACCCGGCAGCCCAGCGACTTCTCGAGCGCGGCCACGGCGTGGGACACCGCGGACTGGCTGATCCGCAGCGCGTCGGCCGCCGCGCTGAACCCGCCCTCGTCCGCCACCGCGAGGAACGCGCGGAGCTGCGCGATGTTGATCGACATGAGAAATCCTCATCGATGGGTCAGATCTGCTTGTTTGACTCATGATGCCCGGTCTTGTGCGATGGCGGAAATCCGCCGGAGAACGGCGGCGGCGACAGACAAGGTGGTGGCATGGCCGAGCGACTGGTTGAGTCCGCAGAGCGCGGGACCGAACGGTGGTTACCGGGCTTCGTCCTGCTGTCCGCGATCTGGGGATCCAGCTTCGTGCTGATCAAGGTCGCCGTCGACGCCGGTGTCGCACCGGTCTGGGTGGCGCTGCCTCTTCGGCGCCGTGGCGCTGTGGCTGGTATGCGCCGCGCAGCGGGTTCCGGTGCCGCACGATCCCCGGACCTGGGGGCACGCCGCGGTGGTGGCGTTGTTGCTCAACGCCGTGCCGTTCACGCTCTTCGCCTACGGCGAGACGCACGTCAGCTCGGTGCTGGCCGGGGTCTGGAACGCGACGACCCCGTTGACCACGCTCGTCTTCGTCCTCCTCCTCGTCCCGCAGGAGAAGCCGACCGCGCGCCGGATGGTGGGCCTGCTGATCGGCTTCGGCGGGGCGCTGGTGGTCCTCGGAGTGTGGCGCGGTGTCGGCGGCGGGGTGCTGGTCGGGAGCCTCGCCTGCCTGACCGCGACCACCTGCTACGGCGCCGGATTCGCCTACACCAGGCGGTTCTTCTCCGGCCGCGCCGAGTCGGCGACCGCGCTGACGGCCGTGCAACTCACCTGCGCCACGACCCAACTTGCGCTGGCGGCCGCGGTCGTCGGGTCGGTGCCCGCGTGGCCTGGCGCGACGGCGTTCGGATCCCTGGTGCTGCTGGGCGCGGTGGGCACTGGCCTCGCGTTCCTGCTGAACATGCGGGTGATCCGCGCGGCCGGGTCGACCATCGCATCGACTGTCACGTACTTGACACCGTTGTGGTCGACGGCGCTGGGCGGGGTCCTGCTCGCGGAACCGGTCGGCTGGAACACCCTGCTCGGCGGGGCCCTGGTGATCGCCGGAGTCCTCTTCGCCAGGACCTCCCGCTGACGCCGAACCTGGGCGGATGAGCGCTAGCCAATATCGATGACGGCTCGGCCGACGGTTTCGCCTCGCTTGAGCGCGTCGTAGGCCCCTTGGACCTGCTCGAAGGGGTAGTGGCGGCTGATCGCGTCCTGGGGGCGGAGCAGGCCGCGGGCCACCAGGTCGAGCAGGACCGGCATGTCGCGCCGCGGCTTCGCGCCGTAGGAGCCCTTGATCTGCAGCTTCCGCCGGGCGATGGTGGCCAGGTCGAATTCCCCGGTGGTGCCCCTGGCGGCGATGCCGACGACCACGACCTGCCCGCCCTCGACGACCGAGTCCCGGGCGATGTTGAAGGTCGGCACCGCGCCCAGCGCCTCGAATGCGACGTCCACGCCGCGCCCGCCGGTCAGCTCGCGGATCGCCGCTGGTGCGTCGACTTCTGCGGAGTTGACCGCGTGCGTCGCGCCGAGCTTCCGCGCCCCAGCCAGCTTCTCCTCGCTGATGTCCACCGCGATGATCAACGATGCGCCGAACACCGCCGCCAGCTGGATCAGCGCCGAACCGACGCCGCCTGCCGCGACCACCGCCACGGTGTCGCCCACGTGCACGTTCGCCGCGTGGCGCAACGCGCCGTACGCGGTCATCGTCGAGCAGCCCACCGAAGCGACGTCGCTGAGCTCCACGCCGTCCGGCACGCGGTAGACCGAGGTCGCGGGCGTGACGCAGCGTTCCGCCAGGCCGCCCATCGAGTACATCCAGACCGGCTCGCCGTCCGGCCGGAACAGCCGGGTCTCGTCGTCGTAGAGCCGCCCCCTGCCGCGGTTGAACTCGAAGAACCTCTGGCAGATCTCCTCGTTGCCGCGCGCGCACTGCTCGCACTGGCCGCACGGCATGATGAAGCTGGTCACCACCCGGTCGCCCACCTCGAACCCGCTGACGCCCGGCCCGACCTCGGCGATCACGCCGGCCACCTCGTGCCCGAGCACGGTCGGCGTCGGGAACGGCAGTTCGCCCTTGAGCACGTGCAGGTCCGTGTGGCAGGCACCGCAGGATCGCACGTCGATGGCGACCTCGCCGGCCTTCGGCCGGGGATCGGCGAGTTCCTCGATCCGCATCGGCTGGTTCGCGGCGGTGTGCACGGCGGCGCGCATCCGGACCTCCTTGTCAGACCGGCCAGTCGGTTTGCCCGTGAAGCTATCGCGCCGATCGGCCGGACACCAGGTGTGAGCGCGAAAGTGCCGTCGGTGCACCGGCGGCCGATCGGCACGAACACTTCACTTGTGCGTCGACCAGCGGTGATCCGGAAGCTTCCTGCCCTGGATAGAACCAGCGGCATGAGTCCCGAACACTCCCAGCTCAACCGGCGCGCCCTGCTCCGCGGCGCCGCTGCCACCGGAATCGCTGCCACCGGCATGTTCCTCTCCGGCGCCCCCGCGTTCGCGCGCGGCGGTCGCCCGGTGCTGACCCACGGCGTCCAGCTCGGCGACCCGCGCCCCGACGGGGCGGTGGTGTGGACTCGCGCCGACCGGCCGTCGCGGATGTTCGTGGAGATCTCCCGGCACGCTGACTTCCGCGGCGTGCGGCGGATCCCCGGTCCGGTCCTGACCCCCGAGACGGACGGCACCGGCGAGCTGCAGGTGACCGGGTTGCCGCCGGGGGAGCAAGCCTACTACCGCGTCATCGCCGAGGACCTCGACGGGCGCGTCGAGAGTGAGGCCCTGACCGGCACCTTCCGCACCGCCCCGCGCAACCGCCGGGACGTGCGCTTCTTGTGGTCCGGCGACGTCGTGGGGCAGGGCTGGGGCATCAACCCGGACCTCGGCGGTATGACGATCTACAACGCGATGGCCGCCCGAAACCCGGGCTTCTTCCTGCACAGCGGCGACACGGTGTACTCCGACGGGCCGTTGAAGGAGTCCGTCACGCTGCCCGACGGCCGGGTGTGGCGCAACGTCGTGACCCCGGAGAAGTCCAAGGTCGCCGAGACCCTGGCCGAATACCGCGGGCAGTTCGCCTACAACCTGCTGGACGAGAACGTGCGCCGCTTCGCCTCGCAGGTCCCGCAGCTGGTGCAGTGGGACGACCACGAGGTCACCAACAACTGGTACCCGGGCGAGATCCTGGACCTCGCCCAGTACACCGAGAAGCGGGTCGACGTGCTCGCCGAGCGTGCCTTCCAGGCCTTCCACGAGTGGCAGCCGGTCCGGCGCCAGGACGCGGTGGACGGCCGCGTGTACCGGAAGGTCTCGCACGGACCGCTGCTGGACGTCTTCGTGCTCGACATGCGCAGCTACCGCGACCCGAACTCGGCGGGCACCACGCCGGAGCGGATCCTCGGCGACCGCCAGGCGCGTTGGCTCGTCGACGAGCTCAGCCGGTCGCAGGCGACCTGGAAGGTGATCGCCTCGGACATGCCGATCGGCATCGTCGTGCCCGACGGCGACAAGATCGAGGCCGTCGCGAACGGGCTGCCGGGGGCGCCCAACGGGCGCGAGGCCGAGCTGGCGTGGGTGCTGCAGGAGATCAGCCGTCGGTCGGTGCGCAACACCGTCTGGCTGACGGCCGACGTGCACTACACGGCCGCGAACCACTACTCGCCGGAGCGCGCGGCCTTCGCCGGGTTCGACCCGTTCTGGGAGTTCGTCTCCGGCCCGCTGCACGCCGGTGCGTTCGGGCCGAACAAGCTCGACCCGACCTTCGGCCCGGACCAGGTGTTCGTCAACGCCCCGACCCGCCAGGGCGCCTCCCCGTGGGAGGGCTTCCAGCACTTCGGCGAGGTCAACATCGACGGCCGCACCGAGCAGCTGACCGTGGACCTCCGCGACCAGTCCGGCCGCTCGCTGTGGGCCAAGACGCTGGACCCGAGGCGCTGACCAGTCACGATCGAGTTATTCGGTGGAAGTAGAAGTAGGAAAAGTCGTATTCTTACTTCCGTGAAGATGACGGAGAAGGGGCAGGTGACCATCCCGGTCGACCTGCGCCGCGAACTAGGACTGCGCCCCGGGGATCAGATCGAGATCAGATTGGAGGGAAACGCGCTGATCCTCACCCGCGGGCATTCGGTGCCCAGCCGTGGACAGCGGATCGTGGTGCATCTCCGCGGACGTGCCAGCGGGGAGGGGCTTTCCACCGACGAGATCATGGCGTTGACCCGTGGCGAGTGAGTACGCCCGCGCACCGGCCACGTTGGTCGACTCCAACATCCTGCTCGACCTGGTCATCGAGGAGACTGAATGGGTCGACTGGTCATCGGACGCGTTGGAGAAGGCGGCGGAAGAGGGGCCCTTGGTGATCAACCCGTTGATCTTCGCCGAGGTGTCGGTTCGTTTCCCAACGATCGAGGAAGTTGAGGAAGCGTTCCCGAACGACTTCTTCATCCGAGCGCCACTGCCGTGGTCGGCGGCGTTCCTCGCGGGGAAGTGCTTCCGGGACTACCGGAAGCGAGGCGGGGAGAAGCGGTCACCCCTGCCCGATTTCTACATCGGTGCGCACGCGGCGGTCAGCCGACTCCGCCTGCTGACCCGCGATGCGCGCCGGTACCGCGCGTACTTCCCGACGGTCGAGGTGATCGCGCCAGACTGAGGCAGGGCTGCGGCTCGGGGTGTCACCTGCATCGATACCCTGACGGGCAAATCGGGCGCGGTGCGTGTTCGCACCCGGCGCCACCGGAAATGAAGGAGAGTCAACCGTGAGCGAGCGCACCCTGGTCCTGGTCAAGCCCGACGGTGTCGAGCGTGGCCTGGTCGGCGAGGTGATCAGCCGCATCGAGCGCAAGGGCCTGAAGCTGGTCGCGCTGGAGCTTAAGAACGTCGACCGCCAGCTCGCCGAGCAGCACTACGCCGAGCACGACGGGAAGCCGTTCTTCGGCAGCCTGATCGAGTTCATCACCTCCGGTCCGGTCGTGGCCGCGTGCGTCGAGGGCCCGCGCGCGATCTCGGCGTTCCGCCAGCTGGCCGGCGGCACCGACCCGGTCGACAAGGCCGCGCCGGGCAGCATCCGCGGCGACTTCGGCCTGGAAGTCCAGTACAACCTCGTGCACGGCTCCGACTCCGCCGAGTCCGCCGAGCGCGAGCTCAAGCTGTGGTTCCCCGAGATCTGAGCACCGTGACCGAAACCAGCGTCGACGCCGACGGCGTCGTCCCGGCCCGCACCAGGTGGAAACCCCGCACCCGGACCTGGTGGACGCGTTGGCCGGTTTGTGGGGCCGCGTCACCGCCGCCGGTGGTGCGGCCGGTTTCAGCCCCAGCTTCCGGTCCGCAGGCACACAGGTGAACTCGCCTGGCTTGCGGCCGATCCCGCGCTCCAGGGCAAGGGATGGGGAAAGCGGCTGCTCGCTGAGGTCCTGATACAGGCTCGGGCGATCGGCCTGGAGAAGCTGGACCTGGTCATCCGCAGCGGGCATGACTTGGAGCGCTTCTACGAAGGCAACGGCTGGGTCGAACGCGGCCGCTGGCCGGGCACGGTCCGGGTCGCGCCACCGGCGACGACCGCGACGAAATCGGGTTCACCCGGTACGTCTGAACTCCGATGCTGCGCGATTTCAATGGAAATCGAAGGTCTAAGGTCCAATTTCCATTGAAATCGCCCCCGGTCCTCCTGCTCGTGGCGGACCTCTACCCTGGTCGCGTGCGTGTTGAGTCCGTTTTCGACAGGTTGGAACCGCTGCTGCCGCGCGTCTCCAAACCCGTGCAATACGTGGGTGGGGAGCTCAACGCGACGGCGAAGGCGTGGGATGACGTCGCCGTCCGGTGGTGCCTCATGTACCCCGACGCCTACGAGGTCGGCCTGCCCAACCAGGGCGTGCAGATCCTCTACGAGATCCTCAACGAACAGCCGGATGTCCTGGCCGAACGCACGTACGCGGTGTGGCCGGACCTCGAAGAGCTGATGCGGGAGCACGACATCCCCCAGTTCACCGTGGACAGCCACCGCCCGGTCGGCGCGTTCGACGTGCTGGGTCTCAGCTTCGCCACCGAACTCGGTTACACCAACCTGCTCAGCGCGCTCGACCTCGCGGGCATCTCGCTGCACGCGGTGGACCGCACCGACGACGACCCGATCGTGCTGGCCGGCGGGCACGCGGCGTTCAACCCGGAGCCGATCGCCGACTTCCTGGACGCCGCGGTGCTCGGCGACGGCGAGGAAGCCGTCCTGGAGATCACCGAGGCCATCCGCCGCTGGAAGGCCGAAGGACAGCCGGGCGGCCGGGACGAGCTGCTGCTCCGGCTGGCGGAGTCCGGCGGCGTGTACGTGCCGAAGTTCTACGACGTCAGCTACCGCCCCGACGGGGCGATCGACGAAGTCGTGCCCAACCGCGACCGGGTGCCGTACCGGGTCTTCAAGCGCACCACCATGGAGCTCGACGACTGGCCGTACCCGAAGAAACCGCTGGTCCCGCTGGCCGAGAGCGTGCACGAGCGGATGAGCGTGGAGATCTTCCGTGGCTGCACCCGAGGCTGCCGGTTTTGCCAGGCCGGGATGATCACCCGACCGGTGCGGGAGCGGTCCATCGAGGGCATCGGCGAGATGGTGCAGCGCGGGCTGGCTGCCACCGGCTTCGATGAGGTCGGCCTGCTGTCGCTGAGCTCGGCCGACCACTCCGAAATCGCCGAGATCACCAAGGGGCTGGCGGACCGCTACGAGGGCACTAACACCGGGCTGTCGCTGCCGTCGACCCGGGTGGACGCCTTCAACATCGACCTGGCCAACGAGCTTTCCCGAAACGGCCGCCGCTCTGGCCTGACCTTCGCGCCCGAGGGCGGCAGCGAGCGGATCCGCCGGGTGATCAACAAGATGGTGTCGGAGGAGGACCTGATCCGCACCGTCTCCGCCGCGTTCGCCAACGGCTGGCGACAGGTCAAGCTGTACTTCATGTGCGGCCTGCCGACCGAGACCGACGAGGACGTGCTGCAGATCGCCGAGATGGCCAAGGAGGTCATCCGGGCCGGTCGTGAGGTTTCGGGCCGCAAGGACATCCGCTGCACGATCTCGATCGGCGGGTTCGTGCCCAAGCCGCACACCCCGTTCCAGTGGGCCGGGCAGACCGACCCGGACACCATCGACGACCGGCTGCGCAAGCTGCGCCAAGCGATCAACGCCGACCGCAGCCTGGGCCGGAACATCGGCATGCGCTACCACGACGGCAAACCGTCCCTGGTCGAAGGGCTGCTCTCGCGCGGCGACCGCCGCCTCGGCCGGGTCATCGAGCGGGTGTGGCGCGAAGGCGGCCGGTTCGATGGCTGGAACGAGCACTTCTCGTTCGAGCGCTGGATGTCCTGCGCCACCGCCGAGCTCGAGCAGTTGGGAGTGGACGTGGACTGGTACACCACTCGGGAGCGCGGCGAGCACGAGGTGCTGCCGTGGGACCACCTCGACTCCGGGCTGGACAAGGAGTGGTTGTGGGCCGACTGGCAGGACGCGCTGGACGCCCGCGAGCAGGACGACTGCCGGTGGACGCCGTGCTTCGACTGCGGCGTGTGCCCGACAATGGGCACCGACATCGAGGTCGGCCCGACCGGGCGAAAACTGCTGCCGATCTCCCCGGTCGGCCAGGGCTCCCCGGTGCGCAACCCGGCCTTCAACGGCGGCTGACCACTCGGACCAGATCCCGGTTTCCGCTGGTCAGGTATTGCGGAACGGCTGCGCCTCGGCGGAACCGAGGATGTGCGCCGGAGCAACCAGAGCCCGTGAGCCGAGCTGTCGGTGCAGGGGTGGTCGCCGGGGTACGGTCCTTCGAAACATGACCCGCAGGTGTTGTCACACTGCGGTTGAGCACGCAAGCATCGACATCGGAGCGGTCGACGGCGACCGCCGATGACGATCATTGGTCGGGGAGGGCATCCTGAGTCGGCGAGATCACCCCAATCCCTCGGCGCCACCGGTGCAGAAGCTGCGGCTGCGCTACGCCAAACGGGGGCGGCTGCGGTTCACCTCGCACCGGGACGTCGCGCGCGCCTTCGAACGCGCGCTGCGGCGGGCCGGGGTACCCATGGCGTATTCCCAGGGCTTCAGCCCACATCCGAAGGTGTCCTGGGCGGGCGCGGTGCCCACCGGCGTGTCCAGCGTGGCCGAGTACGCCGAGGTCCAACTCGTCGAACGGCTCGACCCGGAGGTACTGCGCGACGAGCTCAACGCCGCGCTGCCCGACGGGATCGACGTGCTGGACGCGGCGGACGCCGAGCCCGGTGCGCTCGCCGACCGGCTGCAGGTCAGCCGGTGGCGGATCGATCTTCCCGGCACGGACGTCGCCGAGCTGCGCGACGCCGTAACGGCGCTGATGGCGGCCGACACCGCGCTGGTGGAGCGGATGACCAAGGATGGCCGCCGCACCATCGACGCGCGGGCGGCGCTGGTCAGCGCGGAGGTCCAGGGCGGTCCCCGGATCGTCGCGCAGGGTGATCAAATTTCCGCGTCGACCGCCCAGGTGGACGATTGGCCGGAGGCATCAGAACCGTATGGGATACTTGTAACGGTCGTGCGGCAGACAACACCGGTCGTACGACCCGACGACGTACTGAGCGCCCTGCGTGTCGTCGCCGATCTGGCACCGTCGGCCGCCGCGAGCGCGACCCGGCTGGAGCAGGGTCGGCTCGACGACGGGGGACGGATTGTCGACCCGTTGGCCCGGGCCTCAGGCGGCGACCGGATTCCGGCGGGAGGCCCCGCGGCGGGGTGACGGGCGGCGCGGACGTCGTCGACCCGCCGTGTGACTTCCCGGCCTGAAGGCCCGGGGCGGAGGGACCACGAAGAATTGCCGTCGCCTGCGGGCGGCGGAGACCGAAGATCGCACATGCCTCTGTGCGGCCGCGTCCACCCGGACGCGCCCGGGGGCGGAGGAGCTGGATGTTGAACATGAATACGCCCGCTGGAAGCACCAGCGGGCAATCGCCCACACCTACCCGAGAAGGGCAGGGCACGATCGAGCTGCCCGCCAAGCTCCGGGTCCACGCACTGGCCAAGCTGCTGGGCGCCAGCAGCCGGGAGATCATCACGACGCTGGAATCGATCGGTGAATCGGTCCGCAGCGCGCAGTCGAACATCACCCGCGACGTCGCCCTGCAGGTGGTGCAGGCCCTGCACCCCGAGCTGGTGGCGGAGTCGGGTAACCCGGCCGAAGCCGAGGCGCCGGACGAGGCCGAAACCAAGAGCGAGCCCGAGGCCGAACCGCAGTCCGCGGTCGAGCCCGTGGTGCCTGCTGCTGACTTCACGCCCGCCGGAGTCGAGCGGGGCGCCAGCGCGCCCGCGCCCGGGCTGACGCCGCTCTTCGCCGCACCGGAGGCGATGTTCCTGGCACCGCAGCAGCAGGAGGCGCGGCCCGTGCCGAAGGCCGAGCCGGAGCCGCCGGAGGCGCAGCCGGAGCCCGAGGCCGTCGAGGCCGAAGAGCCCGGGGCGGACGCCGAGGCCGAGGACGAACCCGCTGGTCGCCGCCGTCGTAGGCGGGGCCGCCGGGGCCGTGGTCGGGGTCGCGGCGCCGAGTCCGAGTCGGGGGAGGAAGAGTCGGAGATCACCGAGGAGACCAGCGCCGAAGCCGCCGAACCGGCCGTCGAGGAAGCCACCGAGGAACAGTCGGCCGAGGCCGAAGGCGCGGGCGAGTCCAACCGGCGCCGTCGGCGTCGCCGCCGTCGCAAGGGCTCTGCGGACGACGAGAGCGGCGCCCGCGAGGACGACCCGCCGAACACCGTCGTGCACGTGCGCGAGCCGGCGGCCGCGGAAACCCGCCAGGACAGCAGCGTCGACGAGGTCCGCGCGGTCAAGGGCTCGACCCGGCTGGAAGCCAAGCGGCAGCGCCGCCGGGACGGCCGCGAGGCCGGTCGCCGGCGGACACCGGTGCTCTCCGAGGCCGAGTTCCTGGCCCGCCGCGAGTCGGTGGACCGCAAGATGGTCGTCCGGCAGAACGGCGACCAGACCCAGATCGCGGTGCTCGAGGACAACGTCCTCGTCGAGAACTTCGTGACCTCGTCGGGCTCCGGCTCGCTGGTCGGCAACGTCTACCTCGGCCGAGTGCAGAACGTGCTGCCGAGCATGGAGGCGGCGTTCGTCGACATCGGCCGGGGCCGTAACGCGGTGCTCTACGCCGGCGAGGTCGACTGGGACGCCGCGGGGCTGGCCGGCAAGGCCCGCCGCATCGAGCAGGCCCTGCAGACCGGCGACAGCGTGCTGGTGCAGGTCACCAAGGACCCGGTCGGCCACAAGGGCGCGCGCCTGACCACCCAGATCAGCCTGCCCGGCCGATTCCTGGTGTACGTGCCGGGCGGCGGTGCCACCGGCATCAGCCGCAAGCTGCCGGACACCGAGCGCAAGCGGCTCAAGGAGATCCTCAAGCGGATCGTGCCGGACAACGCCGGGGTGATCATCCGCACGGCGTCCGAGGGCACCAGCGAAGAGGCGCTGGACCGCGACGTGCGGCGCCTGCAGGCGCAGTGGGAGGTCATCAAGGAGAAGGCCGAGACGCCTGGCGCGCAGGCCCCGCAGCTGCTCTACGAGGAGCCGGACCTGCTGATCAAGGTCGTCCGCGACCTGTTCACCGAGGACTTCTCGGCCATGACGGTCCAGGGCAACGACCCCTGGGACACCATCGAGGCCTACGTCAAGCACGTCGCACCCGACCTGGCGCAGCGGCTGTACAAGCACGTCGGCAAGAACGACGTGTTCACCGAGCAGCGGATCAACGAGCAGATCGCCAAGGCCCTGGACCGCAAGGTCTGGCTGCCCTCCGGCGGCTACCTGGTGATCGACCGCACCGAAGCCATGACGGTGATCGACGTCAACACCGGCAAGTTCACCGGCTCCGGGGGCAACCTGGAGGAGACGGTCACCCGCAACAACCTGGAGGCGGCCGAGGAGATCGTCCGCCAGCTCCGGCTGCGCGACATCGGCGGCATCATCGTCATTGACTTCATCGACATGGTGCTGGAGTCCAACCGCGACCTGGTGCTGCGCCGCCTCACCGAGTGCCTGGGCCGCGACCGCACCCGCCACCAGGTCGCCGAGGTGACCTCGCTCGGTCTGGTGCAGATGACCCGCAAGCGCGTCGGCACCGGGCTGCTGGAGGCCTACAGCAGCACCTGCGAGCACTGCCGCGGTCGTGGCCTGCTGGTTTCGACGGAGCCGGTCACGTACCCGAACGGCCAGGCCGCCAACAACGGTGCTCGCCGCAACCGGCACCGCGGCAAGCAGCACGACGAGCAGCCCGCTCCGGAGCCGCGCAGCGAGGCCAAGGCGGAGGCCGTCAAGGCCGAAGAGCCGAAGGCCGAGGCTGCCAAGGTCGAGCAGCCCAAGCTGGAGCCCGTCAAGCCGCCGGAGCCCGTCAAGCCGCCGGAGCCGGTGAAGCCAGCGGAGCCTGCGGCCGTCGAGGCCGTCGGGGCCGAGCCGGAGATGGCGAAGCCGGAGGCGCCGGTTGAGCCGAAGGCGGCTGTCAAGCCGAAGGCTGTGGCGGCGGAGCCGGTTGTCGAGCCGAAGGCGGTGGAGCCCGCGGCGGAGCCACTGAAGGCCGAGCCGGTGGCGGCGGCCCCTGCAGAGGCCAACGGCCGACCGCGGCGGAAGGCGAGGCGGGCCGCTGGGAGCGCCGGTGCTCCGGTGACTCCGCTGGTGGTCAGCAAGTCGGCGGAGCCGCAGCAGTCCGCCGACAACGGACTGCCGAGCGTCGCCCCGGCCGCCCCGGCCGCGCCGGTGCGGCGGGTTCGCCGGGCCGCGTCGCGTCCGGCCGGTCCGCCGGTGGAGGACGCCCCCACCGGGGCTGCGACCGAGGGCTGAGCAGATTCGACGGAATGGCCGATCCGTTCAAGAACGGATCGGCCATTCTTCTTATCGTCGGCACATGATTCGATGCACCGCCGAGCGCGTGACCGCTGTCGAGCAGTTCGTCTGGCTGACCGCGCGAGTGCTGGAACAACGCCGTTTCGAGTTCTTGTTCGCCAAAGGCGGCGCGGACGGGGTGCTGGCAGCGCTCGATGCGTACCGCTGCGCCGGCGGCGGCTACGGCTACGCCCTGGAGCCCGACGCGCGCGGCCCGTTCAGCCAGCCGCTGCAGACCTACACGGCGCTGATGATCCTCGACGAGGTCGGGGCGTGCGACGGGGCTGCGGTTGCGCGGGCCTGTGACTATCTGATGTCGATCACGCGTCCGGACGGCGGTGTGCCCGCCGGTGACACGCGGCTGCGGGACTACCCGCACGCGCCGTGGATGCCGGTGGTCGAGGAACCCGACGGGAACCTGCTCGCCACCGGACTGCTCGCCGGTGTGCTGCACAAGAACCGGATCGAGCACCCGTGGCTGGCCGGGGCCACCGAGTTCTGCTGGCAACGGATCGATGGGCTGGCCGAGAGTCACCCGTACGAGGTGCAGGCGGCGATGGCGTTCCTCGACCAGGTTCCCGATCGGCATCGGGCGCGCGCGGCGGCCAAGCGACTGGGCGAGTTCGTGCGGGAACAGGGGTTGGTGCTGATTGATCCGCAGCACCCCGAACGAGCCCAGGTGCCTCCCGGCTACGCCCCTGGCGAGCTGCACTGCGTCTGGGATTACGCGCCGGAACCGACGAGCCTGGCGCGTTCGTGGTTCTCCGACGAAGAGATGGCACAGGGCCTCGACCACCTCGCGGGCCTGCAGGAGGACGACGGCGGCTGGCCGATCCGCTGGCGCGCGTGGGCCCCCGGTACCCGCCTGGAGTGGCGCCCCCGGGTGGCGATCGAAGCCCTGCGCGCCCTCCGCGCCTACGACCAAGTCTGAACCGGGGCCGTGAGCAACCCAGTCTTTGCTCACCTGTGCTAGTTTTTGCTCATGCGAGCAAATTACAGCTCAGGTGAGCAAGGCAGGTCGTTCACCGAGCGGGGCCGGCGGGCGCAGATCGTCGAGGCCGCCATCGAGGCGATCGTCGAGCTCGGCTACTCGCGCGCGTCGTTCGGGCAGATCGCCAAGCGGGCCGGGCTGAGCAGCACGGGCATGATCTCCTACCACTTCAAGAACAAGGCCGAGCTGATGCAGCAGGTCCTCACCGATGTCTACGCGGCGGCCGAGCAGCTGGTGGGAGCACGCATCGACGCGGCCGGCACGGCGCGCGACCAGCTCCGGGCGTTCATCGAGTCCAGTGTGGACTTCTATCGCACGAACCACCGGCAGCTCCGGGCGCTCACCGAGATCTTCTTGAACGAACGCGGCGACGACGCGGCGTTGCCGCACCGGCGGGAACTCGAAGGCATGCGAGAACTGCTCCGCGCCGGTCAGCGGTCGGGGGAGTTCCGGGACTTCGACCCGCACGTCATGGCGGTGACATTGCGCCACGCGCTGGACGGCGTCGCGCTTCGCCTCGGGGTAGAGCCCGATGCCGACGCCGACCTCTACGCCCGCGAGCTCGCGACCACGTTCGATCTGGCCACCCGAGCGGGTTGAGCCGACTGGGGTGCGAGGCGTCCCGCAACGACACGGAGGTGTCATGAACAACATCGTGGAACTGGATTCGGGCCGCGTGCGCGGGCTGACCTACGAGAAGCACCGGCTGTTCCAGGGGATTCCGTACGCCGCGCCACCGGTCGGCGAGCGGCGGTGGTGCTCGCCGCAACCCGTCGATCCGTGGCCGCAGGTGCGCGACGCGACCGAGCCGGGCAGCCCCTGCCCGCAACTCCCGCAGGACTTCGCCGACATCGCCAGCCTGGACGAGGACTGCCTGTTCCTCAACGTCACCGCCCCCCGGACCGGCGGCTCCAAGCCGGTCATGGTGTGGCTGCACGGCGGCGGCGGGGCCAACGGCGAGGGCGCGATCTTCGATGCGCATCGGCTGTCCGTCGCAGAGGACGTCGTGGTGGTGACGCCGAACTCGCGGCTGGGCATCTTCGGCAACTTCGGCTACCCGAGCCTGGCCGGCGGCGGCGGGTTCGGGATTGAAGACCAGCAGGCGGTGCTGCGCTGGGTGCAGCGAAACATCGACGCGTTCGGCGGAGACCCGGGCAACGTGACGCTGTTCGGCGAGTCCTACGGCGGGCTCGACGTCAGCGCGCACCTGGTCGCGCCGGGCTCGGCTGGGCTGTTCCACCGGGCGATCGTGCAGAGCGGGTTCGCGCTGCTGCGTTCCCCGGCCGGTGCCTGGGCGCCCGGATCACCCGAGATGCCGACCATGTGGCTGTCC